>DAMABW010000465.1:0-3861 GCA_031999925.1 Massilia sp.
CGGCATTGTTCACGAGGATCGACAGGCTGCCGAAGGTCTTTTGCACTTCGTCGACGACGGCGCCGCAGCGCTCGGCATCGGTGACGTTCAGGACCACGCCCTTGCCGCCGAATTCGGCCAGGTAGGCAGTGATTGCTTCGGCGCCGGATTCGCTGGTGGCGGTGCCGACGACTTTCGCGCCCTGGCGGGCCAGCTCGAGGGCAATGGCCTTGCCGATACCGCGCGATGCGCCGGTGACGAGAGCAACTTGGTTCTGCAGATTCATCTAATTCTTGTCCTTATCTAATATCTTTGAGTGCTCAGGCACCCTTGACGGCTGCCAGCACGCGCTCCAACGACGCCTGGTCGACCAGGGCTTCGCCGACCAGCACCGGATCGATGCGCTTGGCCATGCCGATCAGGGTCTTGCTCGGGGCGCATTCGACGACCTGGGTCACGCCCTCGGCGGCCATCTTCTGCATGGTCTCGACCCAGCGGACCGGGCCGGCGGCCTGGCGCACCAGCGCGTCCTTGATTTGCTCCGGATCGTTCAGGATAGCGACATCGACGTTGTTGATCAAATCGATGCGTGGCGTGTTGAACGTCAGCTTGTCCATGTACTCGCGCAGGCGGTCCGATGCCGGCTTCAGGAGCGACGAATGGAACGGCGCCGAGACGGCCAGCTTCATGGCGCGCTTGGCGCCTTTCGCCTTGGCGATCTCGCAGGCGCGGTCGATCGCGGCGGCGTGGCCTGCGATCACGATCTGGGTCGGTTCGTTGAAGTTGACGGCTTCCACGACTTCACCCTGGGCTGCTTCGGCGCAGACGGCGCGCACGTCGTCGGCTTGCAGGCCCAGCACGACGGCCATGCCGCCCTGCCCGACCGGCACCGCTTCCTGCATCGATTGCGCACGGAAGCGCACCAGCGGCACGGCGTCCTTGAAGTCGATCACGCCGGCGGCGACCAGGGCCGAGTATTCGCCCAGGCTATGGCCAGCCACCACGCTCGGCACCGGGCCGCCGGCCGCGATCCAGGCGCGGTAGACGGCGACCGCGGCGGTCAGCATGACCGGCTGGGTGTTGGTGGTGAGGTCCAGGTCTTCCTTCGGACCTTCGGCGATCAGGCGCTTGAGGTCCATGCCGAGGGCATCGGAGGCCTCGGCCACGGTTTGCTCGACAACCGCGTTGCCGGCGAAGCCGTTCAGCATGCCGACCGCTTGCGCGCCCTGGCCGGTGAACAGGAATGCGAATTTGCTCATCTTTTTATTCTCCTTGTTTGGGATGACAGGCGGGCCGCTGACGTATGGGCCGCATTACATGCGCGCAACGATGGCGCCCCAGGTAAAGCCGCCACCCACGCCTTCCATCAGAATATTGTCGCCTGCCTTGATGCGGCCATCGCGCACGGCAATGTCGAGGGCCAGCGGGATCGAGGCGGCCGAGGTGTTGCCATGCTCGTCGACGGTGACGACCATGCGTTCCAGCGGCAGGCCCAGCTTCTTGGCGGTGCTCTTCATGATGCGGATGTTCGCCTGGTGCGGGATCAGCCAGTCGATGTCGGAGGCCGACATCTTGGCCGCGTCCAGCACTTCGCCGGCCACTTCTTCCAGCACGGTAACGGCCAACTTGAAGACGGCCTGGCCATCCATGTGCAGGAAGCCGGCGTTCGCCGCGGTCGGGCCGCCTTCCGGGTGGCCCGGGATCGACAGGATGTCGGCGTGGGTGCCGTCGGCATGCAGGCGCGTGGCCAGGATGCCCGGCTCTTCGGAGGCGGTCATGACCACGGCGCCGGCGCCGTCGCCGAACAGCACGCAGGTGGTGCGGTCCTCGAAGTTCAGGATCCGCGAAAACACTTCCGCACCGATCACGAGCACGGTCTTGTGCATGCCGGCCTTGATGAAGGCGTCGGCGGTGGCGACCGCGTAGACGAAGCCGCTGCACACGGCCTGCACGTCGAAGGCGGCGCTGTTGTTGGCCATGCCGAGTTTGCGCTGGACGATGCAGGCGGTGCTCGGGAAGCTGCCCTGGAAATCCGGCGTGGAACTGGCGACGATCACCATGTCGACATCGAGGGCGGTCTTGCCGGCCATTTCGAGCGCGCGCTTCGCCGCCTCGACACCGAGGTCCGACGAATTCTGGCCGACGGCGGCGTAGTGGCGCGCGGAGATGCCGCTGCGCGAACTGATCCACTCGTCCGAGGTTTCGATGCCTTTGGCGGCCAGTTGCGCGGTCAGGTCTGCGTTGGTAACCCTGCGCTCCGGCAGGTAGCTGCCGGTGCCGATGATTTTGCTGTAGACAGTCATTGCGTCTCCACCCTTGTTCCGCTTGTTACGAATTCAGACCTGGCGCGTGGCGTCAGGCGTGTCCGGCATCAGTTCGGCTATCATCGCCGACAATTGCTCTTGTACATTGTATTTTGCCGCATCGTAGGCGCGTTTGATCGCCCACTCGAACGCATAGGCATTCGCGCTGCCATGACTCTTGAACACCAGGCCCTTCAGGCCCAGCAGGCCGGCGCCGTTGTAGCGTTCCGGGTTCAGTTTCTTCAGCGCGCCGCGCGCGATCAGGGCGCCCAGCATCGACAGCAGGCTGCTCTTGAAGACCGACTTCATGTAGCGCGACAGGCCTTCGATCGCCTTCAGGGTCACGTTGCCGACGAAACCGTCGCACACGACCACGTCGGTGGTGCCCTTGAAGATGTCGTTGCCTTCGACGTTGCCGTAGAAGTTCAGGGCGCCGCGCTCGTGGTCGGCGCGCAGCAGGGTCGCGGTGTTCTTCACCACTTCGTTGCCCTTGATCTCTTCGGTGCCGACGTTCAGCAGACCGATGGTCGGCTTTTTCACGCCTTCCATCGCCGAGAACAAGACCGAACCCATGATGGCGAACTGGTGCAGGTGGTGCGGCTCGCAGTCGACGTTGGCGCCGAGGTCGAGCATGTAGGTCGGGCCATTTTTCTGGTTCGGCAGGATTGAGCAGATCGCCGGGCGGTCGACGCCGGCCATGGTCTTCAGCACATAGCGCGAAACGGCCATCAGCGCGCCGGTGTTGCCGGCCGAGACGCTGGCGTTCGCCGAGCCGTCCTTGACCAGTTCGACCGCGACGCGCATCGAGGAATCTTTTTTGCGACGCAGGGCCACCTCGATCGGATCGTCCATCGCCACCACTTCGGAGGCGTGTTTCACGATCAGGCGCGGATTGGCGTCGGCATGGTGTTTTTTCAGTTCCGCGCGCAGCACGTCCTCCAAGCCAACGAGGATCAGCTCGGCTTCGGGTTGCTGCTTCAGGAAGGAAATTGCTGCAGGGATTGGCACGGAAGGACCGTGGTCTCCGCCCATACAGTCGATGGAAATTTTAATTGTCATTTTGGGAATACGAGCCGCGGCTCAGGAGCGGGCGGCAGGATACAGGCCGGCGGGGCGCCAGGCCAGGGCAATGACGGTGCGGATGGTGCAGCCGGGGACAAAGAAAAAGCGGCGCCACGCACTCAACATACGTTGCACCGCTTTCATGGTACAGAAAAACAAGACGGCGATTACTCGTCGTTCTTGGTCTTCAGGACTTTGCGACCACGGTAGAAGCCGTTCGGGCTGATGTGGTGACGCAGGTGGGTTTCACCGGTGGTCGGCTCGACTGCCAGGTTAGGGGCAACCAGGAAATCGTGCGAACGGTGCATACCGCGCTTCGATGGGGACTTCTTATTCTGCTGAACTGCCATGATGACTCCTAATACTAAAGTTCTAAAATTCTAACACATTCGATTTGCAAATACATGCGCATCGAGTATCCCACCGGCAATCCTTCGATTGCCGACTCTGTATGAAACGCTGCCCTGACATACTCGACTGTGCACGCGTTTGACACGTTCTGACGTACTACAACTGC
>DAMABW010000466.1:0-3847 GCA_031999925.1 Massilia sp.
CAGCAAAGGCAGCGCTACCCAGAAACCGGGCAAGCCCAGGCCGCGCTTCTGGAAAGCGGCAAACGCCGGGGTGCGCTCGGCCAGGCGCTTCAGGATTTGTTCCGAGCGCTGCTGCAGGAAATGTTCCTGCGTCATGGCGCTCTTGCTGTCCGAGGCTTGCCAGGCCGCCAGCTCGCGTGCGCTGCGGCTCGCGTACCTGCGGTCGTCCTCGCTCAAGACCGTGTGGCCGGCGTCGGCGGTTTCGATGGCGCGTACCAGTACGACGCGCCTTGCTACCTGTTCTTTCATGCGTCTCCCGTTTTATTGGATTGGCAACTTCATACGCGTATTGTGCCGCAGATTCGCATTCCACCCCGGCACTGGCCGCACGCTCCGCCGCGTGCGTACTTTAACTACGTCCACACAATTGACTTCACCTGAGCCCGGGAGTAGCGTCACCCGGTGTATTGATGAGCCATCCCGCAGAGGTAGCGAAAGTACACAGCCGTTGCAGGGCCAGGGACCGATGCCGAGCGCTTCCGATGCCAGCCATACCGGCCCGCGCCAGGCCAGGTCGCTTCAAACAAATGTTTAATAAGACAAACAATTTACGGAGACTAGATGAAACTGCATCGCCCATTGCTGGCCACCCTGGTCAGCGCTGCCCTCCTCTCCCTGCCCGGCGCCCCGGCCTGGGCCGCGATCAATCCGAACAAACTGGGTGCGGCCTACGACGCGACCAAGGCCAACGTCAGCTTCAAGGTGTACTCGAGCAAGGCCACGCGCATCGAGCTCTACCTGTACAGCGCCGCCACCGGCAGTGCCGAAAAGGCGCGCTACATGATGAGCAACACGAACGGCATCTGGAGCGTGACGATCCCGACCGCCACCCTGTCCAGCCAGGGCCTGGGCGGCACGTTGTACTACGGCTACCGCGCCTGGGGCCCGAACTGGCCCTACAACGCCGGCTGGACCAAGGGCTCCAGCATCGGTTTCGTCAGCGACGTCGATGCCGCCGGCAACCGCTTCAACCCGAACAAGCTCCTGAGCGACCCGTATGCGCTCGAACTGAGTCACGACCCGACCACGGCCACCATGAGTAACGGCACCATCTATGCCAGCGGCGCGCTCTATCGCAACATCGACAGCGGCGCCTCGGCGCCGAAAGGCATCGTGCTGGCCGGCGATACCCAGTCGACCGGCAACAAGCCGACCCGCGCACTGAAGGACGACGTGGTCTACGAAGCGCACGTGCGCGGCCTGACCATGAACGACAGCAGCATCGCCGCCGCCTACCGCGGCACCTACAAGGGCGCGGGGCAGAAGGCCGCCTGGCTGGCGAGCCTGGGCGTGACCGCCATCGAATTCCTGCCGGTCCAGGAAACCCAGAACGATACCAACGACAACGACCCCACGACCACGAATGGCGACAACTACTGGGGTTACATGACGCTGAACTATTTTGCTCCAGACCGCCGCTATGCCTACGACAAGACACCCGGCGGCCCGACGCGCGAGTTCAAGGAAATGGTCAAGGCTTTCCACGACAACGGCATCAAGGTACTGGTCGACGTGGTCTACAACCACACCGGCGAAGGCGGCGCCTGGAACGCGGGCGACAAGACCACCTACAACCTGCTCAGCCTGCGCGGCCTGGACAACCCCACCTATTACAGCCTGACCTCGGACCTGCAATTTTCCTGGGATAACACTGGCGTCGGCGGCAACTACAACACCCGCAACACGGTGGCGCAAAACCTGATCGTCGACTCGCTCGCCTACTGGCGCGACAAGCTCGGCGTGGACGGCTACCGTTTCGACCTCGCCTCGGTACTCGGCAACACCTGCCAGCACAGTTGCTTCAACTTCGACAAGATGGATAGCGGCAATGCCCTGAACCGTATTGTGGCGGAACTGCCGCCACGTCCGGCCGCCGGCGGCAGCGGCGTCGACCTCATCGCCGAGCCTTGGGCCATCGGCGGCAACTCCTACCAGGTGGGCGGCTTCCCGAGCGGCTGGGCCGAATGGAACGGCGCCTACCGCGACACCGTGCGCAAGGCACAGAACAAGCTCGGCAGCGAGCCGGTGACCACCGGACAATTGGCCACGCGCTTCGCCGGTTCGAGCGACCTGTACGGCGACGATGGCCGCAAGCCCTGGCACTCGGTCAATTTCATTACTGCCCACGACGGCTTTACACTGAAAGACCTGTACAGCTGCAACAACAAGAACAACAACCAGGCCTGGCCCTATGGCGCCAGCGACGGCGGCGAAGACCACAACAACAGCTGGGACCAGGGCGGCATCGCGGCCGACCAACGCAAGGCGGCGCGCAACGGCATGGCGCTGATGATGGTGTCAGCCGGCGTGCCGATGATGGTGGGCGGCGACGAAGCCCTGCGCAGCCTGAACTGCAACAACAATCCCTACAACCTGGATTCCTCGGCCAACTGGCAGGGCTGGACCCGCACCACGGACCAGGCCAACTTCCAGGCCTTTACCAAGGCCATGATCGCCTTCCGCAAGGCCCACCCGGCCCTGCGTCCGGCCAACTTCTATTCGAGTGCGGACAACAACGGCAACGTCATGGAGCAACTGCGCTGGTTCAAGTCCGATGGCGGCGTGGCCGATGCCGCCTACTTCAACAACGCCGACAACCACGCGATCGCCTGGCGCATCGACGGCAGCGAGTTCGGCGATACGGCCTCGGCCATCTACATCGCCCACAACGCCTGGAGCGCGCAGGTGAACTTCACCCTGCCCTGGCCGGGCGCCGGCAAGACCTGGTACCGCGTGACCGACACCTGCACCTGGGCCGAAGGCGCCGGCCAGGTGCGTGCGCCCGGCGCGGAAGACCTTGTTGGCGGCGAAAACACGGGCTACGGCGTGTGCGGCCGCGGCACGCTCGTGTTGATTGCGAAGTAAGCCGTCAAGCTGGGAGAACCCTGCTCGGTTGTCTGCGACAGCGGAGCAGGGGTTTTACCGATTTTTCCGCCGCTACCTGACAGATTGTATAGCTGGCTTTTTACGTCCGACCACCGATACTCGTCGATGTTCCCGCTGATCGGCCTGTTTCTGACGCCGGTCTGTCATGCGCGCTGTACGCGATCCGTCCATTCACTGCTGACATAAACTAACGGGACAATTCGTAAGTACAAGGTGTATGCTGTATCCGAATCGGGGTGTATAGAACGTATAAGAACAGTCCATACAGTGACGGCAGCCGCGCCAGCGCGTGGCGCCAGTCACGGACCCAGGAGACAATATGTCGAGGTTTGCCGTTGAACACGTCAAGCGCGTCCGTTCGGTCGTCCAGGACCGGATCGGTAACGACCATTTGGGCACCGTGAACCGGATCACCCGGTCCTGGATCCGATGTCTCAACGATTACCAGCTCGACCCGGGCACCTGCGCCGAGCCCGAAGTCGTCGCTCCTGTCGAATTGCAGGAACGCCAGGCGCGCCTTGCCGATGTGCAGGCGGTCGCCAAGATCGAAATGGCGAACCTCTACCAGCAGTTGGCCGGCTCCGGCTACGCCATCATGCTCACCGACCGCGAAGGCGTGTTGCTCAATTATTTCGGCGACCCCGCCTTTACCCACGCCGCCTCCAAGACCGGGCTGGCCCAGGGCGCCGTCTGGAGCGAGCGCGTGCAAGGCACCAACGGCATGGGCACCTGCCTGGTCGAGCGGCGACCGATCACCGTGCACCGCGACGAACACTACCTGTCGCGCAACATCGGCCTGAGCTGCGCCGCCGCCCCGATCTTCGACCACGAGGGCGACCTGGTCGGCGTGCTCGACGCCTCCGGCGAATCGCGCCTGGCCCAGCAGCACACGCTGGCCCTGGTCTGCATGTCGGTGCAAATG
>DAMABW010000467.1:0-3841 GCA_031999925.1 Massilia sp.
CCACGATTCCTTACCTGGCGGCCGACGGCACCGTGCGCAGCGGCGACACCGTCACCGACCTGACCGGCGTGATCGACTTCGGCGCCCAGGGCGGCGGTGGTACGGCCTTCAAGCTGCAGCCGACGGTGGCCCCGACCTTCTCGCGTACCAACGAGCGCACCCCGGCGCCAACCCTGGCCGCCGGCAACGTGAAGGTCGCCAGCGCCAACGTGCTGAACTTCTTCACCACCTTCACCAACGGCGGCGACGCCTGGGGCCGCACGGGCCAGGGCTGCACCATCGGCAACACCACGCGCGCCTCGAACTGCCGCGGCGCCGACAACATGGCCGAGTTCGTGCGCCAGCGCGACAAGATCGTCGAGTCGCTCAGCGCCATCAATGCCGACGTGGTCGGCCTGATGGAAATCCAGAACAACGGCGACACCGCCGCCTCCTACCTGGTGGAGCAGCTGAACGCGAAGATGGGCGCGGGTACGTATGCCGTCGTACCGAAGCCGGCCGCCACCGGCACCGACGCGATCCGCGTGGCGATGATCTACAAGCCGGGCGCGGTCAGCCTGGCAGGCGCCGCCCTGTCGGATGGCGACGCCATCAACAACCGTCCGCCGATGGCGCAGACCTTCAAGGCCACGAATGGCGGCAAGTTCTCGCTGGTCGTGAACCACCTGAAATCGAAGGGCAGCTGCGGCGGTGGCGCGGGCGACCAGGACAACGGCGACGGCCAGGGCTGCTGGAACGCCACCCGCGTCGAACAGGCCGCGCGCCTGCGCGACTACTTCCTGCCGCAGGTGGCCGGCGCCGCCAACGACAGCGACATCCTGGTGGTGGGCGACATGAACGCCTATGGCCATGAAGACCCGATCCGCCTGCTGAACGCGGCCGGCTACGTCAACGAGATCGAGCGCTTCGTGCGGCCAAGCGGCATTCCTTACTCGTACGTGTTCGGCGCCGAAAGCGGCTACCTCGATCACGCGCTGGCCAGCACCAGCTTGTCGGCCCAGGTCGCCGGCGTGGCCGAGTGGCACAACAATGCCGACGAACCGGAAGCGATCGACTACAACCTGAACGATACCGCCGAAGACCCGTACGTGAAGAACGCCTATCGCGCTTCGGACCACGACCCGGTGGTGGTGAGCCTGAACCTGGCGCCGACCTACGCCGACGTCACCGCCTCGGTGGCGCTGACCAAGTCCAGCCTAGTGCTGAACCGCGTCACCGGCAAGTACACGGGCAGCGTGACGGTCAAGAACACGAGCGGCGCGGCCATCAGCGGTCCGCTGCACCTGGTCCTGGGCGGTTTGCCGGCCGGCGTGGCGCTCGACAACAAGAGCGGCGTCGTCGAGGGTGCGCCTTACATCACGCTGGCGAACACCACTCTGGCGCCGGGCGCCTCGGTCACGGTGACCACCACCTTCACCAATCCATCGAAAGTCGGCATCGGTTACAACGCCAAGCTGCTCTCGGGCTCTTTCTAAGACTAAGGAACTGAACCATGTTTAACCTGAAAAACCTGTTCGCCCGCGCCATGCTGGCCCTGATGCTCGTCACCGGCGCCGGCGCCGCCTCGGCCGGCCCGGCCTACCAGGTCACGATCGACACCGAAGGCCTGAGCGGCATTGGCCAGCTCGACTTCGCCTTCCTCGGCCTGGAATCGGCCGGCGCCGCCACTGCCTACCTGAGCAACTTCAGCGGCAACTTCGGCGACTTCGTGCTCGAAGGCGACGCCAGTGGCGACCGCGAGAGCGGCATTACGCTGGGTAACTCGGTCTTCTTCAACGACTACCTGCAAACCGTGACCCTGGGCGGCATCTTCCGCTTCAACGTCATGTTCGACTTCGCCGGCGAAGGCGACGGCATGACCTTGGGCGTGGCGCTGTACGACGAGTTCTTCACGACCTACCTGGGCGCGGAAGGCAACCTGGTGCAGTTCGACCTGCTGCCGGGCAGCGGCGTGACGGTGTCGGCTGCCGACGGCGTGACCCGCGTGGCCGAAGTGCCGGAACCGGCCTCGATGGCCATGCTGCTGGCCGGCCTGATGCTGCTGGGCTGGACGATGCGCCAGCGCCGCATGCGCTAAGCCCCTTGCCGGCGCACGCTGCCGGCATAAAAGAAAAGGCCCACCCGGCTTAGCCAGGTGGGCCTTTTTACTTTATATCTGTGCGTGCTGTTCAGGCGCCGTTTTCCTGGGCCGCGCGGCGCATGGCGTCGATACGGAAGGCTTCGGCATTGCCGTCGATGATGCGCAGGCCGGCGCAATGATCGGCTGCGCAATCGGGGGCAGGGGTCTGGCCGACGGCTGCCCGGTCGACCGACAGGTCCACCGCATGGGTGGCCACGGCCGATGCGGTCTGGAGCGGCGCGGCAGTGGTATCGACAACGCTGCCGCCGCAGGCGCTCAGGACGATGGCGAAGAAGGAAGCGGCTATGATGGTGCGGATGTGTTGGGTGTTCATGGTGGGTAGAGACAGGCTCGTCAGTGGATGAGACGATTGTAGCCGCAATTTTTTCCATGAATCAATTTATTTTCGTAAAAATGAGAGAAGATAAAAGATAATGAACACCAGAAGGCAGCAAGATGGATACAGATGAGTGGTGATTGTGAGAAATATCCCACAAGAAATAATAGATGTGCCAGAGCATTATTTTTGAAGCGGCGTCGCATCCATGCGACAGCCGTCGAGCAGGGTGTACGAAAGAAACGCGCTGCCATCTCCCGTCGTGCCAGCGTTTCCTGCAGACTTGACCTCGAATCGCGCAAGCGTATGATGAGCCCATGCGAAAACTTATTCTTCTTTCATTGCTGGCCTGCGCGGCCTGCACTACCCAGGCCGACGAATCGGCCACGTCTGCCGCCACGTCTGCGGCCACGCCGCGCGCCGCCCAGCCCGCGACGCCCGTGACTGCACCTGCGCCCGCCACCGCAGGCACCCTCGGGCAGATCACCAGCCTGATCGGCAAGGCCCAATGCACGAGCGACCAGCAATGCCAGGTCCTGCCCATCGGCGCACGCCCCTGCGGCGGCCCGGCCAGCTACCTGGCCTGGTCGAACGCCAAGACCTCCGGCAACGAACTGCAAGCCCTGGCCGAGCGCTACCGCAGCGAGCAGCAGGCCAACAATACACGCTCTGGCATGGTCTCCGATTGCCGCGCCATCGCGCCGCCTGCCGCGGCTTGCCGGGCAGGGAGTTGCCAGTTGATCGACGCCGTGTCGGGGCGCTAGCGGCTTGCCGGCCTCGCTTCTTCAACCAGCTGGGCGGCCGGCCGATGGCGCAAGCTTGCCGGATTTAACTGGCCGCGCCACATGCTGAATGTCATTCGCAAGCTCTTCGGCGAACGGTCCGCGCCCGCACCGGCGCAGCCGTGGTTGCGTCATGCCCTTGCCGCGCCATCCGAGGTGGCCGGCGGCGCCGCTTCCCCGTTCCGGATCGCCGGGCATGTCAGCCGGCAGCAGGGCTACCCGATCATGGATTGGACGGCGGCCGGCCGCTGGATCGATGACCTCGCCTCCGAAGACCGCGCCCCCGCCTGGATCGGGCTCGAACGCGCCTGGCTGCTGCACATGCGCGACGCGCTCGGCCCCGGCTTCCGGTTGGTGGAGTCCGACCACTGCCTGTTGCTGTCTGCGCTGGAAGACAATGTTGCGAACGCCACCCTGGCATTCATGGAGCGCACCCTGAAGCGCGTCGTGCGCACGCTCGACGGCATCGCCGCGACGACGCCCCGGGGCAAGGACATCCTGATCGTCTTCGACGACGAGGACAGTTATTACCGCTACGTGTCCCATGCCTATCCCGAAGAAGGCGAATTCGCAAACAGCGGCGGCATGTTCATCGATGGCGGT
>DAMABW010000468.1:0-3831 GCA_031999925.1 Massilia sp.
GGATAGCATCGCCGCCGGTGGATATCGTAGGGTGGGCCGGGCCGCGCTAGGCACCCCGTGCCCACGCGTTACGTGCGCATCCGGGAGCCCGCGGCCGTGACGATTCGCCCAGCGGCGTTTTCATGAAAGCTTACGCTAGCGTGGCGCTTTTCGGCGCGCTCCAGGATGCTGCGTTTGCAGGAGTAACATTGCCAACGCAGATCGGGCTTTCGCGTGGGCACGGGGTGCCCACCCTACGGTCATTGCCACGGGCCAGAAACCATGAGCCACGACGCTTCATCGAAACCCCATTCCATATCCTGTGTGAAATATCGAATTTTGATTCACATCAAGGATTTTTAAAGTCCAGAAAACTACTCTCCCCGCTGTGATCGCAGTCAATCCACTCGGGAGAGTATCTTGGAAAGCAGTCTCAACTATAACTACAAGATCGTGCGCCAGTTTGCCATCGCCACGGTCGTCTGGGGCGTCATCGGCATGGCCGCCGGCGTCTTCATCGCGGCCCAGTTGGCCTGGCCCGCGCTCAACTTCGACATCGCCTGGCTGTCCTACGGCCGCCTGCGTCCGCTGCACACGAACGCGGTCATCTTCGCCTTCGGCATCTGCGGCCTGTTCGCCACGTCCTACTACGTGGTCCAGCGCACCTGCCAGGTCCGCCTGTTCTCCGACAAGCTGGCCGCCTTCACCTTCTGGGGCTGGCAAGCGGTGCTGGTGTCGGCCGCGATCACGCTGCCGATGGGTTTCACGCGCGGCAAGGAATACGCCGAACTCGAATGGCCGATCGCCATCCTGATCGCCATCGTCTGGGTCGCCTACGCCGTGGTCTTCTTCGGCACCATCGTCAAACGCAAGGTCCAGCACATCTACGTGGCCAACTGGTTCTTCGGCGCCTACATCATCGCGGTGGCCGTGCTGCACATCGTGAACGGCGCGGTCGTGCCGGTATCCGCCTTCAAGTCCTACTCGGTGTACGCAGGTGTGCAGGACGCCATGATCCAGTGGTGGTACGGCCATAACGCGGTCGGCTTCATCCTCACGGCCGGCTACCTCGGCATGGTGTATTACTTCATCCCGAAACAGGCCGAGCGCCCGGTTTACTCCTACCGGCTGTCGATCGTCCACTTCTGGGCCCTGATCTTCACCTACATGTGGGCCGGCCCGCACCACCTGCACTACACCGCGCTGCCCGACTGGACCCAGTCGCTGGGCATGGTGTTTTCCCTGATCCTGCTGGCGCCAAGCTGGGGCGGCATGATCAACGGCGTCATGACCCTGTCCGGCGCCTGGCACAAGCTGCGCTCGGACCCGATCCTGAAGTTCCTGATTGTCTCGCTCTCGTTCTACGGCATGGCCACCTTCGAGGGGCCGATGATGTCGATCAAGACCATCAACTCGCTGTCGCACTACACCGACTGGACCGTCGCCCACGTGCATGCCGGCGCCCTGGGCTGGGTCGGCTTCATCACCATGGGTTCGATCTACTATCTGATCCCGCGCCTGGCGTCCAAGCGCCAGATGTACAGCATGCAGCTGGTCGAAGCCCACTTCTGGGTGGCGACCATCGGCATCGTCCTCTACATCGCCGCGATGTGGATCGCCGGCGTGATGCAGGGCCTGATGTGGCGCGCCGTGAACCCGGACGGCACGCTCACCTACACCTTTGCCGAGAGCGTGAAGGCGACCTATCCCTACTACGCGGTGCGCTTCCTGGGCGGCTTGCTCTACCTGTCGGGGATGCTGATGATGGCCTTTAACACCTGGAAGACCCTGGCCGGCACGGTGAACGTCGATGCGCCGATCCCGCAGCCGCACAAGCCGCATGATGCCCACGCAGAGGCCTGCGCCGTCGAATCGCACGTGCCCACGCACGCCTGAACCGGAGTCGGAACAATGAAAAAAT
This sequence comes from Massilia sp., assembly GCA_031999925.1. Lineage (GTDB taxonomy): Bacteria > Pseudomonadota > Gammaproteobacteria > Burkholderiales > Burkholderiaceae_D > Telluria. Next base: position 1,901 of record DAMABW010000468.1, read on the forward strand.
TTACCCATGAATGGATCGAGAAGAATCCCTGGCTCCTGATCGGCCTGGTGATCCTGGTGATCTCCTTTGGCGGCCTGGTCGAGATCGTGCCGCTGTTCTTCCAGAAGTCGACCACCGAGCCGGTGGCGGGCCTCAAACCCTATTCGCCGCTGCGCCTGGCCGGCCGCGACATCTACATCCGCGAAGGCTGCTACAACTGCCACTCGCAGATGATCCGGCCCTTCCGCGCCGAGACCGAGCGCTATGGCCACTATTCGGTGGCCGGCGAATTCGTCTACGACCATCCTTTCCAGTGGGGCAGCAAGCGCACCGGGCCGGACCTGGCGCGCGTAGGCGGCCGCTACAGCGACGAATGGCACCGCACCCACCTCGACAACCCGCGCGACGTGGTGCCGGAATCGAACATGCCCGGTTATCCGTGGCTGGCGAAAACCAAGCTCGTGCCCGCCGAGATCGTGCCGAAGATGCACGCGATGCGCACCCTGGCCGTGCCCTACACGGACGACGACATCAAGGGTGCGCCGGCCGAGCTGGCGAACAAGACCGAACAGGACGCCCTGATCGCCTACCTGCAAGGCCTGGGTACCCAAATCAAGACGAGGAATTGACATGAGCATCGAACGACTCTTTGACAGCGCAAGCAGCGTGATGACGGTGGTCTCGTTCGCCACCTTCATGGGCATCTTGCTGTGGACCTTCCTGCTCAATCGCAGCGCCGACTTCGACGCGGCCGCCGCCTTGCCGTTCGCGGACGAGGAGGATCATCATGTCTGACTTCACCAGCGGCTTCTGGAACTGGTATGTCGCGCTGATCACCATCGCCTCGATCGCCGGCTGCGCGATCTTGCTGTGGTCGCAGTCGCGCTACAAGGTCAAGCTCGACGCCGACGGCCAGCCCGCCAAGACCACCGGCCACGTCTGGGACGAGGACCTCACCGAACTGAATACGCCGATGCCGCGCTGGTGGATGGGCCTGTTCTATCTCACCATCGTCTTCGGCATCGTCTACCTGGTGCTGTTCCCGGGCCTGGGCAGCTATGCCGGCAGGCTCGGATGGAATTCGACCGGCGCCTACCAGGCCGAGCTGAAACAGGCGGATTCCGACTTCGGCCCACTATTCGCGCGCTACGCCAGCCAGGACATCAAGGCGGTGGCGGCCGACCCGCAGGCCCACGCCATCGGCGAGCGCATGTTCCTGAATTACTGCGCGCAATGCCACGGGTCGGATGCGCGCGGCAACAAGGGCTATCCGAACCTGACGGACGCCGACTGGCTGCACGGCGGCGAGCCCGAGACCATCAAGCTGACCATCATGGCCGGCCGCATCGGCCAGATGCCGGCGATGGGCGCGGCGCTCGGTTCGGACAAGGACATCGAAGGCGTCGCCCATTACGTGCGCAACTTGTCGGGCCTGACCGCCGACCCGGTGAAGGTCGCCTTCGGCAAGGCCAAGTTCGGCGCCTGCGCGGCCTGCCATGGCGCCGAGGGCAAGGGCAACCCGATGCTGGGCGCACCGAACCTGGCCGATAAAACCTGGCTGTACGGCGGCAGCGCCGACACCATCATGGAGACCATCCGCAAGGGCCGCACCAACACCATGCCGGCCTTCGGCGACTTCCTCGGCGAGCCCAAGGTGCATGTGCTGGCGGCCTATGTGTGGAGCCTGTCGAATCCGCAGCCTGCCAGGCCCATTGACGACAAGGTGGCGGCAAAATGAACGTGCCGAAGGAAGCGGTGGTCAAGATGTACGCCGCGCGCGAGGAGATCTACCCGCGCGAGACCAAGGGCCGCTATGCGACCCTGCGCTGGGCCGGCGTCTGGCTGACCCAGATCGTGTTCTACGGGCTGCCCTGGTTGCAGTGGAACGGGCGCCAGGCGGTGCTGTTCGACCTTGGCGCGCGCAAGTTCCACCTGTTCGGCCTGGTGCTGTG
>DAMABW010000469.1:0-3819 GCA_031999925.1 Massilia sp.
ACAGCGCATAGGCGGGAGCGCCCGCACTATTCACGGTGTCGGCGACGGGAAGGAATGCCTCCTTCAAAGTCTGGAACAGCTGCACGTTAACCATTTTCTTTTCCTCGTTTTCTTCTCTTGTACCTTTCTTATTGCAAGGGGCGTGCCAGTGCACCGTCCAGACCTCAAGGGTTTTCTTAAGCCTTTGATATGAAAGGAATTGTTCTCTTTAGCGCGTGTGCTGGCGCTCCCTGGACCATGTAATATCTTCGTGATAAATTATCCTGTCGGATAAAAATTTATAACCATGAAAAAGAAGAGAACAGTCGTGTTGGGCTTTATCGGTATCAAGCTCGATAGCGGAAAAGGCCAGGCGCGCTGGAGCAAGTGGCGGCCGAGCGTCGGCCTCACCCAGCACGAGGATGTCGTGATCGACCGTTTCGAGCTGATGTACAACGGGAACGCCGATACCCTGGTCAAGCAGGTCACGGTCGACATCACTGCGGTGTCGCCCGAAACGCAGGTGGTAGCGCATGGCCTGCACATCCGCGACGCCTGGGATTTCGAAGAGGTGTATGCGGCGCTGTTCGATTTCGCCAAGCGCTATCCCTTCGACCCCGAAAACGAGGACTACTGGATCCACATCACCACCGGCACCCACGTGGTCCAGATCTGCATGTTCCTGATGACCGAGGCACGCTTCTTCCCCGGCCGCCTGGTGCAGACGTCACCGCCGCGCCAGGAGGAAGGCACGGCCGGCAGCTATGCGCTGATCGATCTCGATCTGTCGCGCTACGACCAGATCGCCCAGCGCTTTTCGCGCGAGCAGGCCGAGGGCGTGGCCTTCCTGAAGTCGGGCATCGCGACACGCAATGCGCATTTCAATGCCATGATCGACGAGATCGAGCGGGTGGCGATCAAATCGAAAGCGCCGATGCTGCTGATGGGCCCGACCGGCGCCGGCAAATCCTTCCTCGCACGCCGCGTATATGAACTGAAAAAGGCGCGTCATCAGATCAGCGGCAAATTCGTCGAACTCAATTGCGCGACCCTGCATGGCGATGGCGCGGCGTCGACGCTGTTCGGCCACATCAAAGGGTCGTTTACCGGCGCTGCGGCGGACCGGCCCGGCCTGTTGCGCAGCGCCCATCGAGGCTTGCTGTTCCTGGACGAGATCGGCGAACTGGGGCTGGACGAACAGGCCATGCTGTTGAAAGCGATCGAGGAAAAGCGCTTCCTGCCGGTTGGCAGCGACCACGAAGTGCAGAGCGATTTCCAGCTGATCGCCGGCACCAACCGCGACCTGGGCGAAGAAGTGGCGGCCGGCCGCTTCCGCGAGGACCTGTATGCGCGCATTAATCTGTGGACGTATGCGCTGCCGGGGCTGAAAGACCGCGCCGAGGATATCGAACCGAACCTGGCGTATTTGCTGGCGCAATTTGGCGAAGAAAGCGGCGAGATGGTGCGCTTCAATCGCGAAGCGCGCGAACGCTATATGCGATTTGCGATGTCGCCGCAGGCGGTATGGAACGGGAATTTCCGCGACCTGGGCGCCTCCGTGACGCGCATGGCCACGCTGGCCGAGGCGGGACGCATTACCGAAAAACTGGTCGACGACGAGGTGCTGCGCCTGCAGCGCCTGTGGGCGGCCGGCACGCGCGATCGCGCCATGCAGCACGCACCGGACCTCGGCGACATCATGGGAATGGAGGCTGCGGCCCAACTCGATGTGTTCGATGCGATGCAGCTGGCGGGCGTGATCGGCGTGTGCCTGCAATCGAACAGCTTGTCGGATGCCGGCCGCAAGCTGTTCGGCGTATCGCGCGAAGCCAAGAGCAAACCGAACGATGCGGACCGGCTGAAAAAATACCTGGCCCGCTTCGGCCTCGATTGGGAACGGGTATCCTGAAGCGCTTCAGTGAACCAGTTCCTTCGCCGGCGTCGTCTGCTTGTTGACGGCTTTCGATTGCTTCCTGCGACGCCAGACAATGAGCGCGGCGAGCACGGTGAAGACGCCGATGCCGGCAATCGGTCCCGGTACCGGTGCTGGATTCTCCTCGGCCGGGCTGGAGGCATCGCGCATCGTGTCCGGGAAAGGCCGCGCTTCGACCGGCACGATCTTCCAGTCGGCCTGGTCCGCCGGCACGCGCGACTGGAATTCGTCGAACGAAAACACCGGCGCCGAACCGGTGGCGCGGCTAGAAGGAATCTGCGGAATGCGCACCAGGAAGATGGCCTCTACATCGCTCCGCAACTGCTGCTCGTAGGGCGACAGCGGGCGCTGTTCTATATCGTTGCGTCCCACGATTTGCAGCAAGTCCATTCCTGCCGCTTCGAATGCCACTGCCGGCAAGAGCCGGGTCTGCTCTTCGTTCAGGTAATCGTAGATCTTGCGGCCGCTTTCCAGGCTGCGGTCTTTCGCCGCGATATAGGCATAGGCCGCGAGCGACTTGAGCGGCGCCGAAGGACCGCGCTCCGGAATATCCCAGCCGAGCGACTTGAAGACGTCGACGCTGATGCCGGCGCAATTCGCGCTCGCATGGCGGTACTGGAAATCGTGGCGGTAGAAACGGTTGAAGATGCGCTGCACGCCGCCCTGGTAGGCAGCCGCGGTGCGCTCGTCGTTCAGTACCGCCACCAGCATGTAAGACGGGCGATAGTATTGCTGGCCACTGTTCAGGTCCATCAGGTAGTTATCCATCGGCAGCGTTGCCGCGACGATGCCCTTTTCGCTGAACGAATCCAGGTTGTAGAAATTGTTAACGGCCCAATCGGCCCATTCTCCTTCCTTGCCGATACGGCCGGTGGCAATCGCGAAGTGGCCGCCCAGCGATTCGTCGTCATCGCCCTGGGCGCCGTTCAGGACGAATCCGAGCACCGGCTTTTGCTTCCAGTCGCGCGCTTGTCCCGGATGGCGTTCCCACAGCAGGCGCGTTTCGATTCCGCTCGCCCCTTTCATGGGTTCGCGGATGAAGTCGCTCAGGTCCGCGTTTTTCTTGAGCGGCCTGGTTTTCATCTTAGACGGTTCGAAAGCGTAATCGCTGGGCCAGATCGTACGCGCGACGAAGACGTTTTTTCCCGCCGTGCTCTCGATCGCGCCGCGCATGCGCACTTCGCGGCCACTGAAATAAGCGGCGGTGGCGTCGTTGGCATAAGAGAGATTGGTCGCGATCTTGGGTACGAGCCTGACGTCGAGCTCACTTCCGCCGGCAGTGCGCACGCGGTGGGCGCCTGGTTGCATGACGGCGTTCTCGAGAATGCTGGGGGCGCCGATCCAGACCAGGGATGGATGGGCCAGTTTCTCCTGCCTGGCGTTAGCGGCCCATGTCGCGACATCGCTTAGCCTGTCCACCCCTGGCGTAAAACCGGAGACCGGTTCGCCGAAGCGCGGCACGGCGATCACGTCGTTTTCGAAATACCAGAGCCCCTGTTTCGGCACCGTACAGTCGCCGCACTTCCCGGTCTCGAGGCGCATGCTGTCTGCCGAAAGAAGGCCGATCGCTTCCGCGTCCAGGGCGCCTTTCACTCCCGAGGGCGGAGCATTCGTAACGGTATCGGCAGCGCAGGCAAAGGTAGCGAAGGCGGCAGCGAATGCACCTAGGAGTTTTCGGGCCATGCTATTTCCTCATTCTCGGTAAGAAGAACAAACCTACCGTGAATGATGCCTGAAAAACTTGATTCTAGGCATTGCTCAAGAGAAGAGAAAAGCGAGGCGAGCAAGAATGAGACAGGTGAGGTGGGACGCGCTGAAATGGACGCACAAAAGCAAAAAGCCCACCAAGATTACTTGGTGGGCTTCGCTTTATAACTAGCCTGACGATAACCTACTTTCACACTGGT
>DAMABW010000470.1:0-3810 GCA_031999925.1 Massilia sp.
TTGCCCACGTTGGTCTTTGGCAGCGTCTCGCGGAACTCCACCTGGCGCGGGCGCTTGTAGCCGGTCAGTTCTTCCTTGCAGAAGGCCAGCAGCTCCTCGGCGGTCAGCTTCGGATCCTTCTTCATCACGTACAGCTTCACCGCTTCGCCCGAGTGCTGGTCCGGCACGCCGACGCAGGCCACTTCCAGCACGCCCGGGTGCGAGGCGACCACGTTCTCGACTTCGTTCGGGTACACGTTGAAGCCCGAGACGATGATCATGTCCTTCTTGCGGTCGACGATACGGGTGTAGCCCTTCTCGTCCATGATGCCGATGTCGCCGGTCTTCAGGAAGCCATCCGCCGTCATGACCTTGGCGGTTTCGTCGTCGCGCTTCCAGTAGCCGGCCATCACCTGCGGGCCGCGCACGGCGATCTCGCCGGACTGGCCGAAGGGCACCGGGTTGTTGGCTTCGTCGAGGATCTGCACTTCGGTCGACGGCAGCGGCAGGCCGATGGTGCCGGTGAACGCCGTGATGTCGCAGCGGTTGGCGGTGACCACCGGCGAAGTCTCGGACAGGCCGTAGCCTTCGACGATCGGCGTGCCGGTGATCTTCAGCCATTTGTCGGCCACCGCCTGCTGCACCGCCATGCCGCCGCCCGGGCAGACCAGGTAGGTCGAGTGGTCGAGGCTGGCGAAAGCCGGCTGGTTCACCAGGCCGTTATACAGGGTGTTCACGGCCGGGAAGACGTTGATCTTGTACTTGCCCAGTTCCTTGATGAAGCCGTCCATGTCGCGCGGGTTCGGGATCAGCACGTTCATGCCGCCCAGGCGCATGCCGAGCAGGGCGCAGACGGTCAGCGCATAGATGTGGTACAGCGGCAGCGCGCACATGAATTCGAGCTGCTTGCCGGCCGGCGCATTGCCCAGCGAGGGGCCGAACCAGGCTTCATTCTGCAGCACGTTCGCCAGCACGTTCTTGTGCAGCAGCACGGCGCCTTTTGAGACGCCCGTGGTGCCGCCGGTGTACTGCAGGAAGGCGATGTCGTCGTGACCCAGTTTCACCGGCTTGAAGCTGCGGCGCGCGCCATCGGCCAGCATCCGCTTGAACGGCGTGTGGCCGGGCAGCGACCAGGCCGGCACCATCTTCTTGACCTTGCGGACCACGAAGTTGACGATCGCGCCCTTCAGGCCGCCGAGCATGTCGCCCATGCTGCCGACCACCACGTGCTTGACCTGGGTCTGAGCAATCACCTGCTCCACGGTATGGGCGAAGTTTTCCAGCACGATCAGCGCTTCGGCGCCGGAGTCGTTCAACTGGTGCTGCAGTTCGCGCGGGGTGTAGAGCGGATTGACGTTGACGATGGTGTAGCCGCCGCGCAGGGCGGCCGCCATCGCGACCGGGTATTGCAGCACGTTCGGCAGCATGATCGCCACGCGCGCGCCCTGCTGCAGGCCGCGGCTTTGCAGCCAGGCCGCCATCGCCTGCGACAGGCGGTCCAGTTCGCCGTAGGTGATGGTCTTGTCCATGCAGGCAAAGGCCTTCTGGCCGGCGTACTTGCGGAAGGATTCTTCCAGCAAATGGGTCAGGGAGCGATACTGCGTCGGGTCGATTTCCGATGCCACTCCTGCCTGGTACGACTTGAGCCAAAACTTGTCCATCTCTGCCTCGCCTTCTTAAACGCTGTGTGTCCAATAAAATGCAAAACCGCCCGGTCGGCCCGGGCGGCTTTGCCGGCGCGAACCCGCGCCGTACTGCTGCCTGATTACCTAGGCAGCCTCTTTCTGTTTCTGCTGCTGTTCGTCGCGCAGTGCACGCCGCAGTATCTTGCCGACGTTGGTCTTCGGCAGTTCGTCGCGGAATTCGATGTACTTCGGTTTCTTGTAGCCGGTGAACTGGGTCTTGCAGTAGTCCATCAGCGCCGCTTCGTTGAGCGCCGGGTCCTTGCGCACCACGAAGACCTTCACCGCCTCGCCCGAGTGCTCGTCCGGCACGCCCACGACCGCGCATTCGAGCACGCCCGGGTGGCCGGCGATCACGCCTTCGAGTTCGTTCGGGTACACGTTGAAGCCCGACACCAGGATCATGTCCTTCTTGCGGTCGACGATCTTTACGTAGCCGCGCTCGTCCATGATGCCGACGTCGCCCGACTTGAAGTAGCCGTCGGCGGTCATGACCTTGGCGGTCTCGTCCGGACGGTTCCAGTAGCCGGCCATGACCTGCGGGCCGCGGATGCCGATCTCGCCGGTCTGGCCGAGCGGCAGGATGTTGCCGTCGTCATCGAGGATGGCGATGTCGGTGGACGGCACCGGCAAGCCGATGGTACCTGTGAAACCCTGCTCGTCGGCGCGGTTGCAGGTGGCTACCGGCGAGGTTTCCGACAAACCGTAACCCTCAATGATACTCTTGCCAGTTATTTGTTTCCACTTGTCATTAACCGCTTGCTGGACGGCCATGCCGCCGCCGTTCGCGGTCTTCAGCGTGGAAAAGTCGAGGCTGGCGAAGTCCGGGTGATTGACCAGCGCGTTGTACAGCGTGTTCACGGCCGGCAGCGTGGTGATCTTGTACTTGCCCAATTCCTTGATGAAGCCCGGGATGTCGCGCGGGTTCGGGATCAGGATGTTCATGCCGCCGACGCGCATGCCCCACATGGCGCAGGCCGTCAGCGCGAAGATATGGTACAGCGGCAGCGCGCAGACGATGTTCGGGAACTCGACGGCAGGCGGCTGCGACAGCGCCGGTTCGGCCCAGGCTTCGGTCTGCAGCACGTTGGCGATGATGTTGCGGTGGGTCAGCGTGGCGCCTTTCGAGACGCCGGTGGTGCCGCCGGTGTATTGCAGGAAGGCGATGTCGGAGGCGTTCAGCTCCGGCGCGCTGTACGGCATCCTGGCGCCCTGCGACAGTGCTTCCTTGAAGCGCACCATGTTCGGCAGGTTAAATTCCGGCACCATCTTCTTGACGCTGCGGACCACGAAATTGACCAGCATGCCCTTGGCGCCGCCCAGCATCTCGCCCATGCTGGCCACGACCACGTGGCGCACCGGCGTGTTCTTCAGCACCTGCTGCACGGTGTGGGCGAAGTTTTCCAGCACGATGATCGCTTCGCTGCCCGAGTCCTTCAGCTGGTGCTCGAGTTCGCGCGCGGTGTACAGGGGATTGACGTTGACGACGGTGTAGCCGGCGCGCAGGATCGCGGCGATCGCGATCGGATTTTGCAGGATGTTCGGCATCATCACTGCCACGCGCGCGCCCTTGGCCATGCCGCGGCTTTGCAGCCAGGCGGCCAGGCGCTTCGAGCAGGCATCGAGCTCGGCGTAGGTCAGGAACTTGTCCATGCAGACGTACGCGTTGTTCTGCGCGTACTTCTGGAAGGACTCTTCCAGCAGGTGAACGAGGGACCGGTACTGGTCCGGGTTGATTTCAGCCGGTACGCCAGCTGGATACGACTTCAGCCAAATCTTGTCCATCAGATGCCCCTGTCTCCAATAGTATCGTTGTCGTTCAGCCTACATTGTCAAATTATATTTGAAAACCGAACGTGCGTGCTTATGCCTTTGCTATTGCCGCATATGATGCTATCGGGCAGCGCGCTCCTATGCAAGCGCTTTTGCCGTTATTGGAACAGGGACTCTACGGCCCTCCTATTTTCCCCCATCACGGCATGGCTGCATTGGTGCGTTGCACCATCACAGGTCCACCCGGCGCGGTGGCATCGAACACCCTCAACGCCGCCGTCCGCTCCGACTTGTCGCGCTTCGACAGCTGCGTCACTTCCCGGTAGAACTTGCGGAAATCCTTGTCCTTTCGAAGCATCGCGCGGAAGGCCGGCAC
>DAMABW010000471.1:0-3804 GCA_031999925.1 Massilia sp.
GCCGGACCTGAACTACCGCCGCAGCTACGCCGGCGTGGCCCAGGCGATCGCTGCCAAGCTGCCGCCGGACGCCAATTGCATCGACACCAACGTGAGCGCGGCCCAGCGTGCCTCGTTTGCCTACTTCGGCCGGCTGCCGTTCGTCGGCGTCGAAGGCGGGCAATGCGACTATGTGCTGCTGCAAGACAGTGTCAAGATGCGCAACGGTGCCGACGACAGGCGCGCGCTGGCGCGCCGCTGGGGCACGAACGGCGCCACGCTGCTATGGGAAGGCCGCCGCGCCTCCGACCGCGACGAGCGCTTCCGCCTCTACCGACGCGCGCCCTGATCGAGCGCAGTCCACGCCTGACCGCCCTCCGGAACCATTCCGCAGGGCGGTTTTTCTATGGCGCGCCGCGCGCCCTGCGCCGCACCAGCGCCGCGCCGGCAAGGCCGGCCAGCAACAGCGCAAAGGCCGGCGCTTCCGGCACCGGCGACACCGCCAGGTCGGCGCCGAAGCTGCCGCCGCCGCTGCCCAGCACCTGGCCGTCGACCCGCACCGCATAGGCCCCGGTCGGCAGGTCGTAGGCCGCCAGCGACCACGAATCCGGCGCACCGTCGCCGAAGCCGGTGCCGTCGATACCGGCGATCGCCGGGCCGATGACGGCCAGCGTAGCCGGGTCGTAGCGGTACAGGCTCAGGGCAAGGATGTCGAGGTCCTTGCCCAGCGGCGAATTCAGGAAGGATGAGGTCACCGAGGCCGCCGCGTCGAAAGGCAGGCCGGCGACATCGAAGGTGAACAGCTCGGTGAAGGCGCGGCCGGACTCGGCGGCCGTGAAGCCGTCGCCGAAATGCGCGTTGAAGCCGCCGGCGCCGTCGTTGATGGGCACGACCGGCGTCGTGCGCGCGATCGGTTGCGCGGCGGCATCGGGAACGGCGCAGACGGCGCCGGCCAGCAGGCCGGCGAACACCAGGGAAGTCTTGTTCATATCCAACTCCATCGGCAATGGACGTGACGCGGCGCAACCGGACGCGGCGCGCCGCTCTTTCCCTTTGATCCGGCGCCGGGGCCGGACGTTTGCTTTTGAACGTCCTCCTCCTTGAGTCAGCTCAATCCGGGACCATATACGTGTCAGACAATGGCAGGCAGTGCCATCTCGACTGGCGTCTTGGCATCCAGGGAGACTCGATATGAAAAGCGTCATGTTCTCGGAAGTCGTGCCGGCGCAACGCAGCGCCGGCCTGTTGCGCACGCTGTCGCCGCTGGCGGCCTACGGCCTGACGGTCGCCATCGGCATGCCACTGCTGGTGCTCGCGATGCACCTGCTCGACCCCAGTGCCCCGCTCGCCTACATCGTGCTCCCGGTGCTGGCCGGACTGGCCCTGCCCCTGTGCGCCAGCGCCCCCGGCCGGCTCGAGGTCAACACCCGCTTCGAGGCCTGCCACATGGCCGGTACGCTCGACGCCACCCTCGCCGCGCTCGGCTACGCCCGCGCCGACGCCGCGCCGGGCCTGCTACGCTACGTCAGGACCGGGCGGCCGAGCTGGCGCAACCGGGCACAGAACGTCAACATCCGGGTGCAGGCGCATGCGCTGGAAGTGATCGGGCCGGTGCCGGTACTGCGCGCGCTGCAGAAGGCGCTGGCCGGTTAGCAGGCGGATTACCGCCGCCTCTGCTGTAAACTGGCCAGCACCGGAATCGATGTGCTAATATGCGGCCTCGTTGTGTGCAGGCCTCTGTGGCGGAATTGGTAGACGCACTTGACTCAAAATCAAGCGCCGTAAGGCGTGCCGGTTCGATTCCGGCCGGAGGCACCAGCCCTAGCACAACACTGAAATTCGGCAACAAGACAGAACCGCGTCTCTTTTTCGAGAACGCGGTTTTTTGCTTTCTGACCCATCGACGAATGCCGGCCGCGCCTGCCGGCTGAGGATTACTTGTCCGCGTTCGGCGTCCAGCGGTCGTAATTGCGCTCGATCCGCTTCAGCGTGCCATCGCGCCCCAGCGCGACAAACGCATCGTTCAGCCGGCCGATCACCGCATCCGGCACGCCGGGATTGCAAGCCAGGAACACATCCTGGCGGCTGAATTCGAACACCGGCACGATCTTTCCGCGCCAGCCGTGATGTTCCAGCACCATGCTGCCGCGTCGCAGCGATGCCGCCCACAAGTCGATGCGTCCCAGCAGCAGCTTCTGCGGGTTGATCAGGTCGTGCGGGGCGGTGTCGACCAGGAAGCCGCGGCTGCGCAGGTACTCGTCGCGCGCGTCGCCGCGGTAGGTGCCGATGCGGTAAGGGCGCGCCTCTTCCAGCGTTGTCAACACGATCTGGCGGTCGGCGCGCGCCATCAACACCCATTGCGCGCTGTCGGTCGGCCCCACCCACTTGAACAGGGCTTCGCGCTCGGGTGTGCGGGTGGTCGAATAGACGCAGGCGTCCGGGCGTTCGAGGGCCGCCGCATAGGCGCGCTTCCAGGGCAGCGTCTCGATCGTGTAGGGCACGCCGGCGCGCGCCATGGCTGCGCGTACCTTGTCGGTGGCAATCCCGACCACCCGGCCGCTGGCGTCGCGCATGCTCGAGGGCGCTGCCTCTTCGGTGGCGATATACAGGGCGTTCGCGCGTTGCGGGGCCGGGGCAGCATGGGCAGGAAAAATTGCAGGCAAAAGCGCAGCCAGGGCGAGGCAAACGGCGCCCGTTGTGATTCTCTGGATCTGCATGTCTTCCCTCCCTGGTACTTGGCCATCCATGAAAAAACCTGATACCCCAGGGTCATCCATGCAATTAGCATACCCTAAGAAAGTATGCCAAAGTTAACTCTTGCCCACTTGGTCGCAAGGACGCGACACATGCGATAACAGCCTTATAAGTTTCCCTAATAAACTCAAGACTTTCCATACGGAAAATGTCATACTCATCGTTACGCCTCAACTTTCGTTTTTACTGATTTCGCTTTCCCGAAAGACGCCATGTCGCTTTTCATGTTGCCCGATGATCCGTCGCTGCTCAGCTACGGCATCTACGATCCCAAGCTCGTGCTGTTGTCGCTGCTCGTCGCGATCTTTTCGTCGTGGATGGGCTTGCAGATCGCCGGCCAGGCTCGTCAACACAGCAGCCAGCGCAACAGCCAGCGCACGGTCTTCCTGTTGACCGGCAGCCTGGCGCTGGGCGCCGGCGTCTGGTCCATGCACTTCATCGGCATGCTCTCCTTTAACCTGTGCACCCAGGTCGCCTACGACCCGATGACCACCATCCTGTCGAGCCTGCCGAGCATCTTCGCCTCCTACGTCGCCCTGAGCCTGATCGCGCGCGAACGCCTGGGCGCCTGCGGCCTGCTGGTCGGCGGCGTGCTGGTCGGCGCCGGCATCGGCGCCATGCACTACGCCGGCATGGAAGGCATGCAGATGGGCCTGGAGCTGCGCTACGACCCGTATATCTTCCTGCTGTCGATCGTGGTGGCCGTGGTACTGGCCACGCTCGCGCTGTGGGTACGCTTCGGCCTGCGCCGCCTGGCCGGCATCAGCGAATCGGGCCGCCTGCTGCTGGCGGCCACCGTGATGGGCTGCGCCATCTCGGGCATGCACTACACCGGCATGGCCGCCGCCCGCTTCGTCGGCCGCGTCGACCCGAACGCCCCCGCCTCCTCCGACACCACCGCGCTGGCGATCGGCATTTCCCTGATCACCGTGCTGTTCACGGTGCTGGTGCTGGCCGCCAACGGCCTGCTGCGCTACCGCCGCCTGTACGGCGAACTCTCGCGCAGCGAAGCCTGGATGCGCGCCCTGCTCACCACGACCATCGACGGCGTGATCACGATCGACCGCGCCG
>DAMABW010000472.1:0-3788 GCA_031999925.1 Massilia sp.
TCATTACAAAGATAAATTGGAAAGTTCTGTTGCACAGCAGCATAATTACACCTGTCTCCTCTATTCCTCGCAAGGAAATAGATTCAGCCCGCTCCTCACCGAGCGGGCTTTTTTTTGGGCGCTGTCACCGTTCGCTATGGATGAGTATTGAACTGCTGAGCTTATTCGTTGTCCAACCCCTCTCGTCATCGATACGGGTCGACCATGAAAGCGCCTCGCTTCACAAAGTGGTTTGCGGCCTTGCCCGCACTGAACCAGCCCCAGCGGTTGCGGGTGCTCGACGCGCTGCGGCCGGCGGCCGGGCTGCACGGGGTGCTGGCGCTAATTGAGCAATGCAGGTCGGGCGGGCGCCGCTGTCCTCATTGCCGGTGCGAACGCTGGCACCGGCATGGCCGCGCCAACGACCTGCAGCGCTACCGCTGCCGTGCGTGCCGGCGCACCTTCAACGACTTGACCGGCACGCCCTTGGCACGCCTGCGGCTGCGCGGGAAATGGCTGGATTATCTTGACGCATTGCGTGGGTCGCGCCCGGTACGCGCGGCCGCCGCCGAGGTCGAGGTGCACCGCAACACCGCTTTCCGCTGGCGCCACCGCTTCCTGGATCGGGTAAAAGAAGACCGGCCAACACGCCTGCATGGCATCGCCGAGGCCGACGAGATGTTCATCCTTGAATAGCAAAAAGGTTCGCGCAAGCTTGACCGTCCGGCGCGCAAGCGGGGCGGTGCGGCCGGCAGGCGCGGCATTTCACGCGAGCTCGACTGTATCCTGGTGGCACGCGACCGCAACCGTCAGACCGTCGATGCCGTCACTGGCCGCGGCCCCGTCAGTAAAGCCCAGCTGGAGCGCCACCTGCTGCCTTTCCTGGATGGCGACGTACTGCTCGTGACCGACGCCAACGCCGCCTATCGCGCCTTCGCCCGCGCCCACGGTATTGCGCACCAGGCCGTCAATGTCAGTGCCGGCGAGCGTGTACGCCCTGGCCCCCGTGGCGCCATCCACGTACAGAACGTGAATGCGTATCACCGGCGCTTGCGCGCCTGGCTGGCGCCCTTCCACGGCGTTGCGTCGCGCTGGCTGCCCAACTACCTGGGCTGGCGCCGGATGCTCGATGGCGGAACCGTCACCTCTGCCAATCAATTGTTCCGCCTCGTGATCGGACCCATCCACAGCAAACGGTGACAGCGCCTTTTTTTTGGGCGCTTTTCCGCACCCGCACAAGAAACGCACTTTCCGGCGCACACGCCTGCGCGCCGACAGGAACGCGCCGTTTAGTGTAGGATTCGGCCATGTTTTCGTATACACAACAGGCCGTCGTCCATGTCCGCTCCAGGTAAGTCCGCACCCACCGTTTCCACCTATGATTGGAGCAGCAGCACGCTCGGCAACCCGGCCGCGTGGCCGCAGCCGCTGCGTCTTGCAGCCGAGTTGATGTTCAACACGCCGCTGCCGATGCTGCTGCAATGGGGGCCGCAATCCATCCTCCTGTGCAACGAGGCCTATGGCGCCCTCGCCGGGCCGGCGTATGGCCGGGTGCCGGGCGGTTCGGTGCCGGCGGTCATGCCGCCGCCCTTGCAGGCGGCCCAGGAAGGCGTGGCACGCGCCTGGCGCGGCGAAGCGGTCCAGGTGCAGGGCGTGAACCTGCACTTCCGCGCCGCCAATGGTGGGCAGTTCGACCTGCACTTCACCCCGCTGATCCACGACGGCGCCGTGGCCGGCCTGCTGTGCGCACTGGCGCCCGCCAGCGCCATCGAAGCCCAGGGCGCGGCCGCCGAAGACCTCGGCACCCTGAACGTGCTGGTGGTCGAAGACAACCTCGATTCGCAATACCTGGTCTGCGAGATGCTGAAAGCCTTCGGCTACGAAGCCGACGGCGTGGCGCATCCCGACGATGCCCTGGCGCGCCTGGCCGCGCAGCGCTACCACGTGCTGTTTACCGACGTCAGCCTGCCCGGCATGTCCGGCGTCGACCTGGCGCGCGAGGCGATGCGCCTGTATCCGCACCTGAAGGTAATCTTCGCCTCCGGTTATGGCGACATGCTGCTGAAGCATCTCGACTTCCCTTACCAGTCGCTGCAAAAACCGTACGAACTCGACCAACTGCAGAATGCGCTGAACCAGGTTGGCAACCAGCTGCGGGCGGGCGCCTGAGTGCCTGCCCAACCGTGTGCGTCCCGCCCGAGCGGCTGGGCTAGAATGGCTCCAGGCCCAGTTCCGCCGCGCCTGCGCCTGCCGCAGCGCGCCGTTTGCGCGCGGCCATCCGGCGCCGAGCAACAGACCATGATTTCCACTTTGACTGTCCTCACCCCCAAGCCGCCACCTCCGGCGACAGGCACGCCCCGTTTCGGTGCAGGGAGCCGCGTGTGAGCGATAACCGCGACGATCTCGAAGTCATGCGCTCGGCCGCCCTGCGCAATGCCAGCAGCGTGCTGGCCGCACGCCAGCGCGCCGAAGCCGAACTGATGGCGGCCAAGGAAGCCCTGCGCCAGGCCAACGAGCGCATGGAAAACATGCTCGAAAGCCTGACCGACGCCTTCTGTGCGGTCGATTTCGACTGGCGCATCACCTATATCAACGGCCGCGCGCTGTCCATGCTGGCGCCGCTGAACAAGACCCGCGAAGGCTTGCTCGGCAAGAGTTTGTGGGAAGAGTTCGAGGAACTGCAAGGCACCAACCTGGCGATCAACCTGCGCCAGGCCATGGAGTCGCGCCAGATGGGCACGCGCGAATTCTTTTATCCGCGCCTGGCGATCTGGGTCGAGGCGCGCCTCTACCCTTCGCCCGACGGCCTGACCCTGTACTTCCAGGACATCACCCAGCGCCGCATCGACCAGCAGGCCCTGATCGACGGCAACAGCCGCCTGCAGGTGGCCCTGGCCGCCGGCCGCCTGGGCGACTGGCGCTGGGACGCCGCCAGCGACCGCGTGCTGCTGGGCGAGCGCGCCGCCGCCATTCTGGAACTCGAAGCGGAAGTGCCGATCGCCTGGGCCGAACTGCGCGCGCGGCTCGACCAGGCCGACCGCGAGGCGGTACGGCGCGCCGTGCTGCACGCGTTTGCCACCCATACCGACCTGAACATCGAATGCCGCCTGCTGCCCGACGGCGGGCAGTCGCGCTGGAT
This sequence comes from Massilia sp., assembly GCA_031999925.1. Classification (GTDB taxonomy): domain Bacteria; phylum Pseudomonadota; class Gammaproteobacteria; order Burkholderiales; family Burkholderiaceae_D; genus Telluria. Next base: position 3,119 of record DAMABW010000472.1, read on the forward strand.
CGCCCTGGTCGGCCGCGCCGACTACGCCAATCCGGCCCTGCGCGACAGCGTGATCGGCATGACCGGCGTGGTCCAGGACGTATCGTCGCGCAAGATCGCCGAAGACAGCCTGCGCCAGAGCGAGGAAGTGCTGCGCGCGCTGGCAAATACCATTCCCCAACTGGCCTGGATGGCCGATCCCGACGGCGCCATCGTCTGGTTCAACGAGCGCTGGTATGACTACACCGGCACCAGCCAGGAAAGCGCGGCCGGCTGGGGCTGGCAAAACACGGTCGACCCGGAAGTGCTGCCGGCCATGCTGGCGCACTGGCGCGCCTCGATCCGCAGCGGCGAGCCCTTCGAGATGGAATTCCCGATCCGCGGCGCCGACGGCCAGTACCGCTGGTTCCTGACCCGCGTGAACGCGGTGCGCGACCGGCGCGGCATGGTGGTGCGCTGGTTCGGCACGAACACCGACGTCGACCAGGTCAAGCGCGCCGAGCAGGCGCTGCGCGAAGAATCGAAAGTGCTGGAACTGCTGAACAGCACCGGCAGCGCCCTGGCCTCGACGCGCGATTTGCGCTCGCTGCTGCAGGTGGCCACCGACGCCGCCAGCGGCATCGCCGGCGCCCGCTTCGCCGCCTTTTTCTACCATGGCAAGGAAGGCGAAGGACCGAAGTTCTCGCTGTAC
>DAMABW010000473.1:0-3781 GCA_031999925.1 Massilia sp.
CGGTGAGGTGCGGCGCCCGCCAGTAGCCCGGCGTGACGTGCGGGCCGTGGAAGCGCGCTTCCAGCTTGTCGCCGATCGGCACCAGTTTGACCTTGCAGCCCGGCGCCGGCACACCGACATAACCCGCCTTGACGATGGGGCCCGTGCCGAAGGTGCAGGACGGCGAGGTCTCGGTCATGCCCAGGCCGGTCATGATGCGGATGGTTTCGCCGGCACGCTGCAGGGCGACGCGGTCGAGATGGTCCCAGCAGGCCTGCGACAAGCCGGCGCCGGCGCAGAAGAACAGTTTCACGCGCGAGAAGAAGTTGGCGGCGAGAGCGTCGTCGGTTTCCAGTGCCTCGGCCAGCATCTCCCAGCCGGCCGGGATGTTGAAGTAGACGGTCGCCGCGATCTCGCGCAAATTGCGCAGCGTGCCCTCGAATTCGCGGCGGGTGGCGCGGCCGTCGTCGATGTAGAGCGTGCCGCCGTTGTACAGCACGATGCCGACGTTGTGGCTGCCGCCGAAGGTATGGTTCCAGGGCAGCCAGTCGAGCAGCACCGGCGGGTCCATGCCCAGGAAGGGAAAGGTCTGCAGCAGCATCTGCTGGTTACTGCACAACATGCCGTGCGTCGTGATCACGGCCTTCGGCTTCTTGGTCGAGCCCGAGGTGAACAGGAATTTGGCGATGGTCTGCGGGCCGACACCGGTGTTGCGGGCGTCGACTGTCGTCGGCTCGGTGGCGAGCAGGGCGGCGAAGCGGGTGGCTGGGCGTCCGGGCACCTCGCCGTCGGCCAGGATCAGCTCCACGCCGTCCGGTAGCACGGCGTCGATGGCGCGCGCATAGGCGGCGCCGTCGGAGGCGTAGATGGCGCCGGGCGTCAGCTGCTCGATCAGGTCGCGCAGCTTGGCCGGGTCGGTGGCCACCAGCGAGTAGGCTGGCGACAGCGGTGAGTAGGGGATGCCGGCGTACATCGCGCCGAGGGCCAGTTGGAAGTGTTCGAGGTCGTTCCCGGACAGGATCACCAGCGGGCGCTCGCTTGATAAGTCGCGGTCGAGCAGTGCCTGGCCGATGCGGCGCGCGCTCTCCAGCACCTGGGCATACGACAGGCGAATCCATTCGCCATCCGGCCCGCGGCGCGCCACCAGGGTACGCTCGGGGTGCTTGCCCGCGCCCTCGACCAGGCGGTCGGTGAAGCGGCCGGGCACGGGTTGCAGCGGCGTGACGGCGTCCACGTGCCAGGTGCCATCCACCTGGTACGCTGCGACCTCGGGGTGCCCGAGTTCGACGTGCCGCCGTTTCGTGGTTTGACCCACATCGCTGCTGCCGCCTTCCACAATCGTCGATTGGGTCATGGCGGCCTCCGCTCAGATCGGGAAGTGACGCGGGGTGGTCTGGACCGTGATCCAGCGCAGGTCCGTGAACTCGGCAATCGCCGCCTTGCCGCCGAAGCGCCCGTAGCCGCTGCCTTTCACGCCGCCGAAAGGCATCTGCGCCTCGTCGTGCACGGTCGGGCCGTTGATGTGGCAGATGCCGGAGTCGATGCGCTGGGCGACCGCCATGGCGCGGCCGATGTCGCGGCTGAACACCGCCGACGACAGGCCGTACTCGCTGTCGTTGGCCAGCTTGATGGCTTCCTCGTCGCTGTCGAAGCGCAGCACCGAGACGATCGGGCCGAAGGATTCCTCCTGGTAGACCAGCATCTCCGGCGTGACCTTGTCGACGATCGCCGGTTGCATGATGTTGCCCTCGACGCCTTCGCCCGTCTGGGTGACCTTGGCGCCGCGGGCGCGTGCATCCTGCAGCATCGCGTCCACACGCAGGGCAGCGGCCGGGTCGACCATGCCAGCCAGCGGCGCGTCGGAACGTGCCGCCTTCAGGGTGGCGGTCTTCGCGGCCAGTTTCTCGACGAATGCATCGGCTACCTTGGCGTCGACCAGGATGCGGTCGGCCGACATGCAGATTTGCCCTTGGTTGAAGAAGGCGGAGAAGGCGGCGGCTTCCACCGCGGCGTCGAGGTCGGCGTCGTCCAGCACCACGACCGGGTTCTTGCCGCCCAGTTCCAGCAGCACCGGTTTCAGGTACTTGGCCGCCGTCTGCGCGATGATGCGGCCGACCTTGGTAGAGCCGGTGAAGTTCACGCGGCGCACGGCCGGTGCGGCGATCAGGCGCTCGACGATGGCGGGCGCGTCGTCGGGCGCATTGGTGATGACGTTCACGACGCCCGGCGGGAAGCCGGCGTCGACGAACACCTGGCCGATCAGGCGATGCAGGGCCGGGCACAGTTCCGACGCTTTCAGGATTACGGTATTGCCGCAGGCGAGCGGCATGGCCACCGCGCGGGTGCCGAGGATGACCGGCGCATTCCAGGGCGCGATGCCGACCACCACGCCGCAGGCCTGGCGCACGCCCATGGCGAGCGAACCGGGTACGTCGGACGGGATGACTTCGCCGGCGATCTGGGTGGTCATCGATGCCGCTTCGCGCAGCATGTTGGCAGCCAGGGTCACGTTGAACTGGTACCACACCGGCGCGCCGCCGGCTTCCTCGACCGCGGCTTCGACGAACTGGCCGCGCAGGGCTTCCATCTTGTCGGCGGCTTTGAGCAGTAACGCGCGGCGGGCGCCCGGTTGCAGCGCCGACCAGGCGGGGAAGGCGGCTTGAGCGGCGGCGATGGCGGCGTCGACGTCGTCGAGCGTGGCGGCCGGGGCGCGGGTGGCGACTTCGCCGGTGGCGGGATTGTGGCGTTCGAAGCTGGCGCCATTCGAGGCGGGGCGCGACTCGCCGTTGATCAGCAGATCGGTCTGGAACATCAGAGGTCTCCTCTGTTATCGGATAGAAGGCGGCCTCTGCTGTGCAGGGCCGCCGCCATTATTATTGTTTTGTTCTTAATGCGCGACTTTATTTATTAGCCCCGTTTATAGGTTTGCAGTCCCGGCTTGATGGTCTTGTCGTCCAGGAACTGCTTCAGGCCTTCCTTGCGGCCTTTTTCCGGATCGCGGTAGTTGGACTGGTCGGTCTTGGCGTACAGGTAGTCTTCGCCTTGCTCCCAGGTCAGTTCGCGTGCGCGCTTGAAGCCGATCTTGGCATAGCGCAGCACCACCGGGTTCTTTTCCAGCAGCTTGCCGGCCAGTTCGATCACGGCCTCGCGCAGCTGCTCCTTCGGCACGCTCTTGTTGATCAGGCCCATGCTCGCCGCTTCCTTGCCGGTGAAGGTGTCGCCGGTCATGATGTAGTGCAGGGCGTTGCGGTGGCCCATGGTGTCGGCCACGGCCTTGCTCACCAGGTTGCCCGGCGGGATGCCCCAGTTGACTTCCGACAGGCCGAACACGGCGTCGTCGGCGGCAATCGCCAGGTCGCAGGCGACCAGTGGCGAAAAGGCGCCGCCGAAGCACCAGCCGTTGACCATGGCGATGGTCGCCTTGCTGTACATGCGCAGCAGTTTCCACTGCCACTGCGAGCAGTCGCGGCGGATGCGTTCCTGGGTGATCTCGGGTTTGCCGTCGGTTTCGCGGAAGTATTCCTTCAGGTCCATCCCGGCGGTCCAGGCATCGCCGGCGCCGGTCAGGACGATGACTTGGGCGTCATCGTCGAGCTCGAGGGTTTCGAGCACGTCGATCATCTCGCGGTTCAGCGTCGGGCTCATCGCATTGCGCTTCTCCGGACGGTTCAGGGTGATCCAGCCGATACCGTTCTCCACATCTACTTTGACGGTTTGCCAGCGTGCCTCGTATTTGGACATACAATGTCTCCTCGGTAGTAAATTTGTTATCAGGCTGCCTGATATGAAGCTTATACTATAC
>DAMABW010000474.1:0-3766 GCA_031999925.1 Massilia sp.
CCCGTTCGAAGGCAAGACCCTGGAATTCAAGGTCATCAAGCTGGACCGCAAGCGTAACAACGTCGTCCTGTCGCGCCGCGCCGTCATCGAAGCATCGATGGGCGAAGAACGCGCCAAGCTGATGGAAACCCTGAAAGAAGGCACCGTGGTCACCGGCGTCGTCAAGAACATCACCGACTACGGTGCGTTCGTCGACCTGGGCGGCATCGACGGCCTGCTGCACATCACCGACCTGGCATGGCGTCGCGTGCGTCACCCGTCGGAAGTCCTGTCGGTTGGCCAAGAGATCACCGCTAAAGTCCTGAAATACGATCAAGAGAAGAACCGTGTTTCGCTGGGCGTGAAGCAACTGGGCGATGACCCATGGACCGGTCTGTCGCGTCGTTACCCACAAGGCACCCGTCTGTTCGGTAAAGTCACCAACCTGACCGACTACGGCGCGTTCGTCGAAGTGGAACAAGGCATCGAAGGCCTGGTCCACGTGTCGGAAATGGACTGGACCAACAAGAACGTGGCCCCGAACAAAGTCGTGCAGCTGGGCGACGAAGTCGAAGTCATGGTCCTGGAAATCGACGAAGAGCGTCGCCGTATCTCGCTGGGCATGAAGCAGTGCAAGGCGAACCCATGGGACGACTTCGGCATGACCCACAAGAAGGGCGACAAGGTCAAGGGTTCGATCAAGTCGATCACCGACTTCGGCGTGTTCATCGGCCTGCCAGGCAACATCGATGGTCTGGTGCACCTGTCCGACCTGTCGTGGACCGAAGCCGGCGAAGAAGCTGTCCGCCGCTTCAAGAAGGGCGACGAGCTGGAAGCCGTTGTTCTGGCCATCGACGTCGAGCGCGAGCGTGTTTCGCTGGGCGTCAAGCAGCTGGAAGGCGACCCGTTCAACAACTTCGCAGCCCTGAACGACAAGGGTTCGCTGGTCACCGGCACCGTGAAATCGGTTGAGCCAAAAGGCGCCGTGATCGCCCTGAACGAAGAAGTCGAAGGCTACCTGCGCGCTTCGGAAATCGCACGCGACCGCGTGGAAGACGCTGGCACCCACCTGAAAGTGGGCGACAAGGTCGAAGCACTGGTCATCAACATCGATCGCAAGGCTCGCAGCATCCAGCTGTCGATCAAGGCGAAAGACAGTGCCGACACCCAGGAAGCGATGAGCAAGCTGGCTTCGGACAGCAGCGCCGCATCGGGCACCACCAGCCTGGGCGCACTGCTGAAGGCCAAGTTCGACAACAAGAACTAATAGCCTTACCGAGGCGACCAGATGACCAAGTCCGAGCTGATTGCACGACTGGCTGAGCGTTATTCTCAGCTGGTCGCCAAGGATGCGGAGTACGCTGTCAAGACCATCCTCGATGCGATGACCAACGCCTTGGCCACGGGCCAGCGCATCGAGATCCGTGGTTTCGGCAGCTTCGCGTTGAACAGCCGTCCGCCCCGCATCGGACGCAACCCGAAGTCCGGCGACAAGGTGATGGTGCCCGAAAAACGGGTGCCCCACTTCAAGCCGGGCAAGCAGTTGCGCGAGCGGGTGGATGCGATGGTCGGGCAACCGATCATCGAAGACTGATTCGTCTGCCAGCCAACAAGAACGGCGTCCTTCGGGGCGCCGTTTTTTTATGTCGGTTGTTCGCGTGTCCGGCAAATCTGTAGGGTGGACGGCGAAGCCGACCACCCTACGTCTTTGAAAGAAACGCCCAGATATGCGACACTGCGCCTTTGCAGACCGCCCCGAGCAAACCACCCGATGAAATTCGTCTCCACCATCGCAGGCTTCATCCTGTTCGTCCTGTTCTTCGGCTTCGCGCTGAAGAATACGCAGGCAGTCGACCTTCACTTTTTCCTCGGTTACGAACTGCGCGGCCCGCTGGTCCTGATGCTGCTCGCTTTCTTCGTGGCCGGGGCCGCCCTCGGCATCCTGGCTGTGACGCCGACCGTGTTCCGCCACCGCCGCGAAACCTCGCAGCACAAGAACACCATCCAGGCCCTGCAAAGCGCGGCCGGTACCGGCGCGGCCCAACCGGCGGCCGATGCCGTCACGCCGACGCCCCGCTGATTGTCCGCTCATCGTCCGCTGGGCGGCGAGCGCGCAGTCCGCTGCACTGCGCTACACTCCCGGTAACACACACATAAAAAGAAACTCATGGAAGCTGAAATCTGGTGGCTGCTGGCCATTCCCGTTCTCTTTGGCCTCGGCTGGATCGCCGCCCGCGTCGATATCCGCCAACTCGTCTCCGAATCGCGCACCCTGCCGCGCGCCTATTTCAAGGGCCTGAACCACCTGCTGAACGACCAGCCCGATAAAGCCATCGATGCCTTTATCGAGATCGTCACGCTGGATCCGGAAACGGCCGACATGCACTTTGCGCTCGGCAATTTGTTCCGCCGCCGCGGCGAGATCGAACGCGCCATCCGCGTCCACCAGAACTTGCTGGCCCGTCCCGACCTGCCGCTCGAACAACGCACCCACGCCCAGTACGAACTCGGCATGGACTACCTGAAAGCCGGCCTGCTGGATCGCGCCGAGGAAACCTTCAACGGCCTGGTCGAAGGCAGCTACAGCGTGCAGGCACGCAAGGCCTTGCTGGAGATCTACCAGCGCGAAAAGGAATGGAGCCGCGCCATCGACGCCGCCAGCGGCCTGCAATCCTCGGGCGCCGGCGCGCGCCAGAAGGAAATCGCCCAGTTCTATTGCGAACTGGCCCAGGACGCCCTGGTGCGCAGCGATTTGCCGGACGCGCTGTCGCTGCTCGATAAAGCCCTGCACGCCGACCGCAACAGCGTACGCGCCACCATGCTGCTGGGCGACGCCCTCGTGGCCCAGGGCGAGGTGGAAAGCGCGCTCACCGTCTGGAAGCGCGTGGAGCAGCAAAGCGTGCCGCACGTGGCCCTGGTCGCCGGCCGCCTGATGGATGGCTACCGCCGCGTCGGCCGCCCGCAAGAGGGCGTGAACCTGCTGCGTTCCTACCTGGCCGAAGCCTCCTCGATCGACTTGCTGGACGTGGTGTTCAAGGCCGTCATCGAACTCGACGGCGTGGAATCGGCCAAGCAGTTGGTGGTCGACGAACTGCGCCGCAACCCGACCCTGCTCGGCCTGGATAAGTTGCTGGAGGCGCGACTCATGGATGCGCCGGCCCACATCTGGGAAGAGCTGTCGATGGTGAAGAACCTGATCCACGGCTACACCGCGAAACTGGCGCGCTACCAGTGCAGCCATTGCGGCTTCAAGGCGCGCCAGTACTACTGGCAATGCCCGGGCTGCAGCAACTGGGAAACCTATCCGCCGCGCCGTACCGAAGAACTGAACGTGATGAACTGAGCCATGGACATCGTCATTCCATCCCGCCTGCTGGCGGCAGAAGATTACCTCGGCCCGGCGCCGGAAAAGCTGGACCAGGTACGCATGCTGGTGGTCGGCGACGTCATGCTCGACCGCTACTGGTTCGGCGACGTCTCGCGTATTTCTCCGGAAGCGCCGGTCCCGGTGGTACGCATCGAGCGTCGCGAAGAACGCCTGGGCGGCGCCGCCAACGTGGCGCGCAACGCGGCGGCCCTGGGTGCGCACAGCGGGTTGCTGGGCGTGGTCGGCAAGGACGAAGCGGGTACGCAGGTGGAAACCCTGCTGCGCGACTCCAGCATCCACAGCTATTTGCAGCGCGACGAGGCGATTTCCACCATCATCAAGCTGCGCGTGATCGGTCGCCAGCAGCAAATGGTGCGCATCGACTTCGAGGGCGCGCCGACCGAAACCGAGTTACGCGAC
>DAMABW010000475.1:0-3756 GCA_031999925.1 Massilia sp.
CCCTCATGACAGGCTCCCCGTCAGCCACAGCACGCCGCCCAGCAGGGCGCTGGCGCCGAGGATGCCGACCCAGGCGCGGCCGGCGCTGGCGGTGGCGAACACCCACAGCACGGCGCAGGGGTAGATCACGAAGGCGAGCATGGTCGAGAGGGTGACGGCATCGGCGCGCGACAGCGGCAGGATCGTCGTCAGCAGCACCGCCAGCAAGGTCGAGGCGACGGCGGCGAGCAGGTAGCCGCCGCCGATGGCGGCCACGGCACGTGCCGCCACGCCCAGGCGGTAGCGCAGGTCCACGGTGGTAGTCATGTCGGGAAGGCTCGTGGCTTATTTGCTTGGGGCGGCAGCCGGGCCGGCGGCCAGGGCGGGCGCGCCGCTCACATGCCTGAACGAGAGCGCGGTGACGAAGCTGGCGCTGTCGTAGGCCTTGCCGTTGCGCTCGCCCGGATGCTTGTCCTCGAAGTGGGCCTCGATCACATAGTTGCCCTGCCATGGCAGGGCGAAGCGCACCAGGCCGTTCTCGTCGGTGGTCGCTTCCTTCGACCAGCCGTTCGGGATCACCGCGCCGACCTTCACTTTCGGCACCGGTTGGCCCTTGTAGACGACGCGGAACTGGCCCTGCTGGCCGGTCGGCACGATGTCGAAGGTGAGCTTCGGTTCCTGGGCATTGAAGGTGGTGACGTAGCGCGCCGCCGGCGTCCAGACCAGGCGCGTGGTCTTGCCGTCGCGCGTGTTCTCGAAGTAGGGATAGCTGGCTTCTTCCACCACGATGGCTTCGCCCGGTGCTGCCGTGCGCGAGAGCACGAAGCCCTGTGCCGTCTTCGTCAGTTTCAGCGGCTGCTCGCCGCGCGGGCCGACCAGGGTCGCGGTCGGCGTCACGAACTTGTCGAGCAGGCCGGGCGAGGTCTCGCGCAGGTTGTCGCCGAATTCGCCGAACTGCAGCGTCGCCGTCTTGCCATCCTGTTCGATCCAGACGTGATGGGCCTGGGCGGGCGCGAGCGCCGCAAGAGCGAGGAGGGCGGGAAGCAGCAGTTTCTTCATGGCGGACTTTCGAGTTGGGTGTTCAGGTCAGGGCTGGATGCCGATTGCATTTGCAGCATTGCAACAACACATGGATGAGAATTATAATGAGAATCATTCTCATTTACAAACCAGCGAAAAGGAAGCATCGATGCGTCGCGTTCAGTCCCCAGCCACTCTCCAACTCACCCCCGGCGTGCGCCGGGCGAAACTGCTGTGCGCGACTGCCGTGCTGCTGTCTCCTTTCACTGTGCTGGCCCAGGGGCCATCGGCGGAAAACAGCCCGGCCGATGGCGCCGCCGAAGTGGCCGAAGTGGCCGAGGCCGCGCCGGCGGTGGTGAACGTGGTCGGCAAGACCGAAAACAAGAACTTTTTTGCCGCCCGCTCGGCCTCGGTGTTCCGCGGCGCCGAAGACCTGCGCGACATTCCGCAACCGGTCACCGTGCTGACCCGCGAATTCCTCGATGCGCGCAACCTGCTCGACTTGCACGACGTGCTGCAGAACACGCCGGGCGTGACCGTCGATTACGTCGACAGCGAGCGCGTGACCTATTTCTCGCGCGGCTACCAGATCGATGCGCTGCAGATCGACGGTCTTACCATCAACCAGAGCGGTTCGGCGTTCGTGCAGCCCGACACCGCGGTGCTGGAACAGGTGGAGGTGCTACGCGGCGCTTCGGGCATGCTGCGCGGCGCCGGCAATCCGTCGGCCACGGTGAACATGGTGCGCAAGCGTCCGACCCGCGCCTTCCAGGCCTCCGGCGCGCTGACCCTCGGTTCCTGGGACCGCCGCCGCGTGGAAGCCGACATCTCGAGTCCGCTGAATGCATCCGGCTCGGTGCGCGGGCGCATGGTGGCAGTGAAGGATAGAAAGGAGTTTTTCCAGGACGCCAAGCAGGAAGACCGTGAAGTGCTGTACGGCGTGGTCGAGGCCGACCTGGGCGAACGCACCACGCTCACCGGCAGTTTGCAGTACACCGGCCTGGACGCCACCGGCGCCTGGGGCGGTATGCCGGGTAACTTCGACGGCACGCCGCTGAACCTGCCGCGTTCCACCTACCTCGGCTCGGACTGGAACAAATGGAACCGCACCAACGAGCAGGCCTTGCTGGCGTTCGAACACCGTTTCGACAACGACTGGACCATTAAAGCCAGCGCCGCCTACACCCACCTCGACCTGAAGGACTTCAAGCAGACCTACATGGCGCGTCCCACGGGCGCCACCAATCCTTACCTGATGACGGTCACCACCGCCGAATACACCGGCAACGAGAGCAAGCAGGCCGCGATGACGGTGATCGCCAACGGTCCGTTCACCCTGTTCGGACGCAAGCACGAGCTGACGATCGGCGCTGAGCGCATGCGCGTCGACGCGGTGGAAAGCTGGGGCGCCGGCAATCTGTATCCGATCACGGTGGACATCCGCGACTGGAATCCGGCAAGCAGCTACGCCGAACGCGACGTGACCCTGCCAACCACCCCGACCCGTCCGAACGTCACGACCCAGCAGGGCGCCTTCGGCACCTTCCAGTTGTCGCTGCTCGACTCGCTGCAAGGCCTGGTCGGCGCCCGCCTGAGCTGGTGGGAATACGATTCGCACGGCAGCCCGACCAGCAACTACAAGGTCACGCGCGAAGTCACGCCGTTCTTCGGCCTGGTATACGACGTGTCGAAGAACGTCAGCGCCTACGCCAGCTATACCGAGATCTTCACGCCGCAGAACGTGCGCGATGCGCAAGGCGAGATCCTCGACCCGATCCGCGGCGAAGACTATGAACTCGGCCTGAAGGGCGCCTTCTTCGGCGGCGCGCTGAACGCGTCGGCCGGCCTGTTCCGCATCGAGAACGTCGGCCGCGCGGTCGAGGACACGAGCTCGATCAACCCTTGCCTGCCGTACTTCACCAGCGGCTACTGCCGCGTGGCCGGCGGCAAGCAGCGCAGCGAGGGCTGGGAAGCCGAGCTGTCGGGCGAAGTGCTGCCCGGCCTGCAAGTCTTTGGCGGCTACACCAACACCCGCACCCGCTACGTCGTCGACACGGCGGCGAACACCGGCCAGCCGCTGCGCAGCATCGATCCGAAGCACCAGTTGCGCGTGTTCGCCACCTACAAGCTCGACGCGTTTGCGCCGGGCCTGAGCGTGGGCGGCGGCGTGCAGGCGCAGAGCAACGCCTTTGTGCGCTCGGGCGCCGTCACCTCGCGCCAGGGCGGCTACACGATTGCGAATGCGATGCTGAGCTACCGCTTCAACAAGAACCTGGCGCTGCAGGTGAATGCCAACAACCTGTTCGACAAGGTCTACTACAAGAAATTCGCACCGACCGGCATCGGCTACTACTACGGCGATCCGCGCAATGTGTCGGTGACGCTGCGCGGCACGTTGTAAGCAGTACAGGCGATGATGTACCGGCGCGCTGGTGCGTCATTGCCTGACGCCGCCTTAGGTAGCGGCACCCGGACACTGGCCTCGCTGTTTACCTCTCGCCGATCACGATCGCGCCGTCGCCAAGCACGGCGCTGCCCTCGGCCACGGCGGCGGCCACGGGGCTTGCTCCCTTGCCTTTGACGCGGTTGCCGTTGTCGTAATCGACCACCTCCGCCTTGCTATGCGTCTCGACGTGCGAGATGCGCACGTGCACACGGTCTTTCGCCGTGCCCGCGCCGGCCAGCGCCGTCAGTGCGAAGCGGTAGCCGGCCACGCCGTTGACGCTGCCGCTGCCGCTGTAGCGCACGCGCTGGCCC
>DAMABW010000476.1:0-3749 GCA_031999925.1 Massilia sp.
TGAATGCAGCCGTTTTCACCGGTCCCGGCCGGATTGTGCTGGGACGCAAGCCGATTCCGCGCGCCGGCCCCGGCGAGGCGATCGTCAAGATCACGATGACGACCATCTGCGGTACCGACGTCCACATACTGAAGGGAGAATATCCGGTGGCCGACGGCCTGACCATCGGTCACGAGCCGGTCGGCACGATCGCTGAACTGGGCGCGGGCGTGACCGGCTACACGATCGGCCAGCGTGTCGTCGCCGGGGCCATCTGCCCATGCGGCCAGTGCTTTTCCTGCCTTGACGGCCACCAGGCCCAATGCGGCGGGCATCCCATCGGCGGCTGGCGCTTCGGCAATACCATCGACGGCTGCCAGGCCGAGTATGTACGGGTTCCGTTCGCGATGGCCAACCTGGCGCCGATTCCCGACGGCCTGAGCGACGAACAGGTCCTGATGTGCCCCGACATCATGAGCACCGGTTTCGGCGGCGCGGAAAACGGCGGTATCCGCATCGGCGACACCGTGGCGGTGTTCGCCCAGGGTCCGATCGGCCTGTGCGCGACCGCCGGCGCACGCCTGCGCGGAGCGTCCCGCATCATCGCGGTCGACAAGCTGCCCGAACGCCTGGCGATGGCCCGGCGCCTGGGCGCCGACCACGTCATCGACTACAGTGCGCGCGACCCGGTCGAGGAGATCCTGCGGCTGACCGACGGCCAGGGCGCCGACGTGGCGATCGAGGCGCTGGGCACCCAGCAGACCTTCGAGAGCTGCCTGCGCTGTTTGCGTCCTGGCGGCACGCTGTCGAGCCTGGGTGTGTACTCGGGCAAGCTGACGCTGCCGATCGATGCCTTCGCGGCCGGGCTCGGCGACCACCGCATCGTCACGACGCTTTGCCCCGGCGGGAAAGAGCGCATGCGGCGCCTGATGAACATCGTGGCTTCCGGCAGGCTCGACCTAAAGCCCCTGGTCACCCACCGTTTCCGTCTCGAGCAGATCGAGGAAGCTTACGAACTCTTCGCGAACCAGCGCGACGGCGTGCTGAAGGTGGCAGTCGTTCCCTGAACGCCGCCTCCGGCCCTGACAACAAGCGAAAGGATTCTCATGTACAAGACGATCGTCGTTCACGTGGACGACAGCCCTGGTTTCGACGCGCGGATGCGTGCCGCGGCACAACTTGCCGCTAGCGACGGCGCGCACCTGATCGGCACTGCCGCGACCGGAAAGTCTTTCGCCGCGTTCGCCATGCTGACCGGCTCCATGCCAGTCATGCCGGGCGACGAATTCGACGAACTGCGTGCGACTGCCAACGCGAGCCTGGAGCGCTTCGCCGAACGTGCGCGCCAGCTCGGCGTGGCGTCAATGGAGGGGCGCATGGTCGAAGACGAAGGCCGCACCGCCCTGCTGCTCCAGTCGCGCTATGCCGACCTGGTCGTGGTCAGCCAGGATGGACCCGACGCGTCTGGCATGCGCGGGTTGCCGCAATACCTCGCGCTCCATGGTCCACGGCCTGTGCTGTCCGTGCCGGCCATCTATCTTGGGGAGCCGATCGCCGACAGCATCGTCGTCGGCTGGGATGGCAGCGTGCCCGCACTGCGCGCAATCGACGGCGCGCTGCCGCTGCTGGCGCGCGCCCGGACTGTGCGCCTGGCGCTCATCAACCCCGAGCGCGAGACCGGCCTGCACGGCGACGATCCAGGGGCCGACATGGGCTTGTACCTGGCGCGCCACGGCGTGCCGGTCGACGTGCTTGTGGAGCGGACGGAGTCCCCCGCCGGCGAAGCCCTGCTGCGCATCGCGCACGACAACCAGGCCGGCCTCCTGGTGACCGGCGCGTTCGGCCACAGCCGCTACCGCGAACTCGTGCTCGGCGGAGTTACCCGGATTCTGCTCGAGCGAGCCCGGCTGCCGGTCCTGTTTGCGCACTGAGGGGGACACATGAGCCCCTCGGACACCGTCCCGGCCGGCGTGCGCGAACGCGACGCCAGTGCCTGGCAGGGCACCCGGCACCATTACCCCGAAGAGAACGTCGCCCACGCGGCGCTCGACCTTCCCTTGCACGCCTGGCTCGGGCGCTTCACCGGCAATGTCGCGCCCGCGGCCCTGGCCCTGGCCTGGTTCGACTGGAGCCTGCACCTGATGCTCTCGCCCGACAAGCAGGCCGAGCTGGCGACGCATGCGGCATCGGCAAGCTTGCGCTGGTGGCAGTACTGCGCCGGCACAGCGTTCGCGAGCCAGGCCGCCCCGGTCGAGCCGCTGGCGCAGGACAAGCGCTTCGTCGATCCGGCATGGCAAACCTGGCCGTACAACGTGCTGAGCCAGGGCTTCCTGCTACAGCAGCAATGGTGGCACCGCGCCACCCGGAGCGTGCGCGGCGTGTCGCCGCACCACGCCGACGTGGCGACCTTCGTCGCGCGCCAGCTGCTCGACGCGGTATCGCCGTCGAACTTCGTGGCGACCAACCCGGTCGTGCTGGAGAAGACCTGCGCGCGCGGCGGAATGAACCTGCTCTCCGGGGCAGCGCGCGCCGCCGGCGACGCCTGGCGCGCGGCCAGCGGATCGGCGGCGCCGCCCGGCCTGCGTCCTGGCCACGAGGTGGCGCTCACGCCCGGGCGCGTGGTACTGCGCAACCGCCTGGCCGAACTGCTGCGCTACGATCCAGTGACGCCGCGGGTACATGCCGTGCCCCTATTGATCGTGCCCGCATGGATCATGAAGTACTACATCCTCGACCTGTCGCCTGCGAATTCACTGGTGCGCTACCTCGTCGGCCAGGGCCACAGCGTCTACGTCGTCTCATGGAAAAACCCGGGCGCCGCGGACCGCGACCTGGGCCTGGACGACTACCGCCGGCTCGGTATCATGGAGGCGCTCGACGCGGTTCAGCGCGAAACGGGCGCCAGGCAGGTGAACGCCTGCGGCTATTGCCTCGGCGGCACGCTGCTGGCGATCGCGGCGGCCGCGATGGCGCGCGACCACGACCGGCGCCTGGCAAGCGTGAGCTTGCTGGCGGCCCAGGTCGACTTCACCGAACCCGGCGAACTGTCCTTGTTCGTCGACGACAGCGAAGTCAGCTTCCTCGAGGCCGGGATGTGGAGCCAGGGCTACCTCGACACGCACCAGATGGCTGGCGCCTTCCAGCTGCTGCGCTCGAACGACCTGGTCTGGTCGCGCCAGCTGCGTCACTACCTGCTCGACGTCCCGGACCGCCAGACCGACCTGATGTCCTGGAATGCCGATGCCACCCGCATGCCGTACCGGATGCACTCAGAATACCTGCGGCAGCTGTTCCTGAACGACGACCTGGCCAGCGCCCGCTACCTGGTCGACGGACGGCCCGTTGCCCTAACCGATATCCAGGTGCCGATCTTCGCGCTTGGCACCCGTACCGACCACGTCGCCCCATGGCGTTCCGTGTACAAGATCGGGCTGCTCAGCGACACCGAAACGAGCTTCCTGCTGACCTCCGGCGGGCACAATGCCGGCGTGGTGGCGCCGCCGGGCGACGCCGGACGCAGCTACCAGTTCACCACCCGGGCGCCGGACGCTCCCTACATCGATCCTGAACGCTGGCAGCAGGAAGTTCCCTCCGTGAAAGGCAGCTGGTGGCCGGCCTGGGAAGCTTGGCTTGCGCAGCTCGCCGGACCATGGGTCGAGCCTCCTCCGCCGGCCGCGTCGCTCGGGCCGGCACCGGGGCGCTACGTGCTGGAACCCTAGCGCCTTGCGCTTACCGCGCCGCGGCGCCGAGCTGGCGCAAGTGTTCGCACC
>DAMABW010000477.1:0-3733 GCA_031999925.1 Massilia sp.
GGTGCAGGCCGGCGGCATAGAGTCGCACACCGTGTGCAGCCTGCTGCGCAAGTGGCCCGGCTTTGCCTTGCTGGAAGCGGAACTGAAGACCGGCCGTACCCACCAGATCCGCGTTCATCTGGCTTCGTCCGGCTTCCCCATCCTTGGTGACGAGAAGTACGGCGATTTTGCGCTCAACAAGCAGCTGCAAAAAGCCACGGAAACGCGCGGTGCGCTGCGCCGGATGTTCCTCCATGCCTACAAGATCACCTTCACCCACCCGGATACCGGCGCGAAGATGACCCTGCAGGCGCCCCTGCCTGCCGAGTGCGACCGTTTCTTGGTAAGCTTGGGCCAACCGCTGAACTAATCTCAATATACGGAACACAGGAGCCGGCCCCGCCGGGAGAAATGGCAAGAAAGCAATTTGATCTGATCGTGTTCGACTGGGACGGCACGCTGATGGACAGCACGGCCGCCATCGTCAAGTGCATCCAGGCGGCCGCGCGCGATGTCGGCTTGCCGGTGCCGAGCGACGAGGCGGCGTCGCACGTCATCGGCCTGGCCCTGCCCGAAGCGATGCAGGTAGCCGTACCCGACATGGAGCCGGCCATGTACCCGCGCATGGTCGAGCGCTACCGTTACCACTTCCTCACGAAGGACCACGAACTCGTCCTGTTCAAGGGCGTTCGCGAGATGTTGAGCGAACTTTCCCAGCAGGGATACTTCCTGGCGGTGGCCACGGGCAAGAGCCGCGTCGGCTTGAACCGGGCCCTGAACGCGGCAGGCTTGTTGTCGATGTTCGACGCCACCCGTTGTGCCGACGAAACGTTTTCCAAGCCGCACCCGGCCATGCTGCAGGAACTCACGCGCGAGCTCGGCCAGGACATGCGCCGCACTGTGATGATCGGCGACACCACCCACGATTTGCTGATGGCGAACAACGCCGGTGCGGCCGGCATCGCGGTCGAGTACGGCGCCCATCCGGTCGACCAGCTGCTCGCCTGCCACCCGGTGTTTTCCGCCAAGACCGCGGTCGAACTGCACGCCTGGCTGGCCGAGAACGCATGATGGACGTGTTCATCTGCGATTCGGCGGCGCTGGTCGATGGCGGGCAGGGCGTGCGCTTTCCGGTGCGCGCCTTTGGCGACCCGGCCACCGGCTTCGTGGTGCGCTTCGGCGGCAAGGCGTATGCTTACCTGAACCGTTGTGCCCACGTGCCTACCGAACTCGACTGGGTGAAAGGGCAGTTTTTCGAATCCGGCGGCGAATACCTGATGTGCGCCACGCACGGCGCCGTCTACCGCCCCGAGACCGGGGTCTGCGCCGGCGGACCCTGCCGCGGTGCGCGCCTGCGGGCGATCGCGGTGCGCGAGGTCGACGGCAAGGTGTCGTGGCAACCCGACGAGCGGATCGCCGCCCCGGTATGATGGGATAGAACGCAGCACGCCCTTAACTTTACCTACTGCTTATGAGCGACAACATCAGGAACGATGGCGAAAGCCGGCTGGCAGCGAACCCGACCGCAAGCAACTGGGAGCGCGAAACCCTCGAAAAGCTGGTCTTCGCCACCATCAAGGAGCGGCGTGCGGCGCGGCGCTGGAGCATTTTCTTCCGGCTCGCCTTTCTGACGGTGCTGATCGTCGGCCTCTGGACCTACCTCGGCCTGAGCTTCGGCAGCGACGACGAAAACCTGGGCCGCCACACTGCGCTCATCGAACTTAACGGCGAGATCGAAGCAGAAGGCAGCGGTTCGGCCGACAATGTGATCCCTTCGCTGAACAAGGCCTTTGCCGACGCCGGTTCCGCGGCGGTGGTGATGCGCATCGACAGCCCCGGCGGCAGCCCGGTCCAGGCCGGCATCATCGTCGACGAGATCCGGCGCCTGAAGAAGGGCTATCCGGACAAGCCGCTGTACGTGGTGGTCGACGAAATCTGCGCCTCAGGCGGCTATTACATCGCCGCGGCGGCCGACAAGATCTATGTGAACAAGGCCAGTATCGTCGGTTCGGTGGGCGTGCTGATGGACAGCTTCGGCTTCACCGGCACCATGGAAAAGCTGGGCGTCGAGCGGCGCCTGATGACGGCTGGCGCCAACAAGGGCTTCCTCGACCCCTTCAGCCCGCAATCGGAAAAGCACCGTGAGCACGCCCAGGAAATGCTGAACGAAATCCACCAGCAATTCATTTCGGTGGTGCGCGCCGGGCGCGGTGCGCGCCTGAAGGAAACGCCGGAAACCTTCTCCGGCCTGTACTGGACCGGCGCCAAGGCGGTGGACATGGGCCTGGCCGACGGTTTCGGCACCGTCGACACAGTAGCGCGCGACATCGTGAAAGCCGAAGACATCGTCGACTACACGGCCCACGAAGGCTTGCCGGAGCGGGTGCTGAAGAAGTTCGGCGCTTCGGTGGGCTCGGGTGCGGTGAAGGCCATGTCGCACACCGTGCTGCCGCAACTGAAATAATTAGCCGAATTTAACCAGCCTGTGCAGATTAAGCTGGGCTGATGTCATGCAATTGCTCCTTGAAAGTTCCGCAAAGTGTCCTATAGTGGACTTCGTGGTTCTTTCCAGGGAGGGCGACCAATAACAAGTGCCAACCTGTTCGCACAGTTTCATCTGTTGACGCTCGCACCGCATGCGTGCGGTAATTGAGAGAATTCAATTCCTCAGACTACCAGCCCTTCAGGGGAAGTGAAAACGACGGTGCAAGCCGTCGTTTTCTTTTGTGTCTTCAAGCGGGGGTATCGTCGGAAACGACCGGGTGCGGCAAGGGCGCATCGTTGTCGTGCTGGACGAAGCCGCCGGCTTCCAGCCAGGCCTGGAAGTCGCGCTGGGCGCGGCCGAACCAGGCGGCGCGCAGTGGCGCATTGGTCTGGCCATGCAGGTGGGGAACGTTGCCGCCGCGCGTCCAGCGCGCGAACGCCAGGCGCGTCGGGAACATGACCGTATGCGAACGCGCCAGCGACAGGCGCATGGCTTTCACCGATGCCGGGGAGACGGGTGGGCGCATATCCAGGGTGGGTTTGACGGTTTGCATCGCGTAATCCTCTTAATAACCTGCCATTTATTCCTACCGCATCCCTCATCAATTCTGCTGGTTGCGTTAGGCCGATTCCTAATGGAGTTGAAGTCTATCAACGGTTGGTCTGCTTCGATTGATCTAGCTCAAACGAGCACGTCATCTCTGTCCACGCGGTAATAGCTATCAGTCTTCTCCGCGCCTGGGCCATCTGGTACAGTCTCGCCCATGAGTAAATTATCCCTGGACCGTATCCTGCAATCGCAGGGTTTCGGTACCCGCAAGTACTGCCGCGCCCTGATCGAAGACGGCGACGTCGCCGTCAACGGCGTCATCGAAGACAACTACAAGGCCACGATCGATACCGCCGGCCTGGTCCTGACCGTGTTCGACGAAGAATGGGTCTACCGCGAACACGTGTACATCGCGTTGTACAAGCCCGCCAACTTCGAATGTTCGCGCAAACCCAGCCACCACCCGGGCGTGCTGACCCTGCTGCCGGAACAGTTCGGCTGGCGCGAAGTGCAGCCGGTCGGCCGCCTCGACCACGACACCACCGGCCTGCTCCTGATGTCGGACGACGGCCCCTTCATCCACGCCCAGTCCTCGCCCAAGCGCCACGTGCCGAAGATCTACCAGGCCACCACGGCCGAGCCGGTCACGCCCGCACTGGTCGAGCACTTGCTCACCGGCGTGCACCTGCACGGCGCACCGGAGCCACTGAAAGCCGTCTC
>DAMABW010000478.1:0-3733 GCA_031999925.1 Massilia sp.
GCTCGAACCCGGGCCGTTGCCGGCGTCGAGGCCGATGTTGTACGGCGTGGTGTTGCTGCAGGTGACGCTGATGTTCGCGGTGGCCGACACGGTGCTCGACAGCACGCCCTGCTGCTGGCCGAAGTCGAGGCCGTTCGCCGAGATCGCGCAGTCGGCATTGATGCGCAAGGTCACATCGAAGCTCGCAGGCTGGCCCGACTTGCCGTACACGGCGGCGGTGGCCAGTGCCGGGAAGGCTGCGATGACGATGGCGCCGAAGGCGGCGGCGCGAAGCTTGGCTGCGAACATGGATTCCCCTGTAAAAATCGAAATTGATGAATTGCCGTACATCAACTATACGGCAATTACCTAAATCGGTAAAGTCGAAACTTTCAGAAAGAACGATATTAGTTGCGCGAAAGCATCACGCACGAATTTGCCGGTTTCACTCCGTCGTGGCAGGGGTTTTCACTGGGGCTGCCGAGACTTCGCGCGGCAGGGTAACGTGGAACACGGTGCCGCCGCCGGGCGCGTCGGCAATCGAAATCGTGCCGCCATGCTCTTCGACGATGCGCTTGCAGATGGCCAGGCCCAGGCCGGTGCCGCCCTGCGGCTTGCCGCCGTCCTTCTGGGCGATCTGCACGAAGGGCTGGAACACGCGCTCGCGCAGTTCCGGACGGATGCCGGGGCCGCGGTCGGCCACCGACAGGCGCGCGCCGTTGGCTTGCGCGATCACGTGCAGGATCACTGCGCTGCCGGACGGCGCCACCTTGATCGCATTCGACAGCAGGTTGGTCATCACCTGGGTCATGCGGTCGTAGTCGATCGAGGCCACGGCTTCCTGGGCGTCGGCGCCGGTGTCGAGCACGAGGGAGACGTTGTTGGCGGTGGCCATGCCCTGCATGGTGCGGATCGCCTCGCGCGCCAGCGGCAGCACCGGCTGGGTGACCGGGATGAAGGACATCATGCCGGCCTCGATCTTCTGGATGTCGAGCATGTCGTCGACCAGGCGGTTCAGGCGGATGCAATTGTTGTAGCAGATATCGATCAGTTCCATCACGTCGGGCGAGAGTTCGCCCATGGCGCCGTCGGCCAGCAGGGCCAGGGAGGCGCGGATCGAGGTCAGCGGCGTGCGCAGCTCGTGCGAGACGGTGCCGACGAATTCGTTCTTGGCGCGGTCGATGCGTTTGCGCTCGGTGATGTCGCGCAGGAAGATGCTGAGCATGGTGCTCTCGCCCTGCCCGGTCAGGCTGGTGCTCATCTCGACCGGGATCTCGGCGCCGTGGCGGTCGACGACCAGGCGTTCGACGCGGCGGTCGAGCGCGCCCTGGCGGTTCGAGGCCAGCAACTGCGGCAAGGCGTCGCTGTCGCTCGAACGCAGCGGTTCGGCCAGGTTCAGGTCGTCGAGGCGGCGGCCCAGGGCTTCGGCGCGGCGCCAGCCGAGCATCTGCTCGGCCTGCGGATTCCATTCGCTGATGCAGCCCTTCAGGTCGACCCCGATGAAGGCATCCTGGGCGGTGTCGACGATGGCGCGGATGCGCGTTTCGCTGCCTTGCACGGTTTCCAGGGCGCGCCGCAGCTCCACCGTGCGCGACTCGACCAGTTGCTCCAGGGTCCCGTTCAGCTGCACCAGCTGGCGGCGCCGCTCGGCCAGGTCGAACACCAGCGAATTCAGGGAGCGGCTCAGGGTCGTGACTTCCTCGTAGGGGCCGCCGCTGGCGATCGCGACCTCGGCGCCGTCGCGCAGTTCGCCCGCCGAGACGGCAAGCTGCTTGAGCGGACGGGTGATGCGGCGTGCCAGCGCCACCCCGACCAGCGAGAACAGCAGGGCCAGGATCAGCCCGCTGATCAGCGCATAGCGGCGCATCTCGTCCAGTGGCTGCCACGCCAGTTCGGCAGGCTGGCGCACCAGTACCACCCAGCCTAACCCAGGGTAACTGGCATAGCCGCTGCCCTTCTGGAAGCCGACCAGGTAATCCTTGCCGTCCGGCCAGCGCTCGACCGTGTAGTCACCGCGCCGGGTTGGCGTGGCATTCCGGAAGCTCTGCAGCGACAGCGTGGTGTCCATCAGTTCCTTCGGCCCGAGCAGCACGCGCCCGGTCGAACTCAGGATCAGGGTCTGCACCGTGCCTTCGCGGTCGGCCGAACCGACCACCGAGCGCTCGACGTCGCGCGCCCAGTTCCAGGACAGGTGGGCGCCAAGCACGCCGCGCACCCGGCCCTCGTCGTCGGCGAACGGAAAGGCGACGTCGACAAAGCGGCGCGGCGCATTGCCCTCCTGCGGCGGCAGCAGCTTGTCCAGCAGCAGGGCTTCGTGGACGTCGCCGACGTGGCCCCCGCGCAGGCCTTCGGCGAACCAGGGCCGCTTCGAGACGTCGGCGCCTTCCAGCAGGCCGTTCGAGGCGACCAGCACCTTGCCGTCGAGGTCGGTCACGCCCAGCCACTCGTAGTAGGCATAGCTCTGCTGTACCCGCGCCAGGGCCTGGCGCCGCTGGTTCAGGTTGTAGTCGGGATTGGTGAGGATGGTGCGGCTGGCGATCAGCCCCACCTCGCGGTAGCGCTCGAACATCCCGCGCTCGAGCTTGTCCGAGGTCTGGGCGGCCAGGTCGGCCAGGCTATGGCCTATACGGGTCTTGATCTGGTCGACGGCACGGCGCTCGACCACGGCCACCAGGGCCAGGGTCAGCACGACCGACAATAGCGAGAACGCCAGCGCAAGCTGGGCGCCAAGACCGCGGGGAATAAGACTGTTGAGTTTGCTTTGCAAGGCAGCCCTCTGGTTGAACCGATGACGCCGACGTGCCGAGGCTACCATATTGCGAAATGCCGAGCGGTTAGCTTGCCTGGCGTGCAGATTCATGCATCCTGCATGAGTGCGCACCGGGCGCACGCGGGACCCTGCCGTGGCGCCGGAACGCGGCCATGCGGCGGTCTCGCGCAGTATAAGGAGGGGCGCGTTGCTTGTTGAGGACAATAAATGCGTAACAAAAAGGCGCTGTTCATGTAGCAAGTGGATCGCCGCCTCCGGCGCCCGGGACTACAATCGCTACTCGACAAGCGAACGAGGAGACGGCATGAGCCCGATATCCACTCCGGCGCGCCAGGCGTCCGCGCGCCGCCATATTGTCGTCATCGGCGCCTCGGCCGGCGGGATCCCGGCCCTGCGGGAGCTGTTCGCCGGCCTGCCGGCTGATGCGTCGGCCAGCTATTTCGTCGTACAGCACCTTGCCGCCCACACCCCCAGCGAACTCGACCGCGTCCTGCAAGGCGCCACCTCGATGCCGGTACGCTTTGCGCACAACGACGAACCAATCCTGCCCGACACGGTCTACCTGGCCGCACCCGACCGGCACCTGCTGGTGGAGAATGGCATGACGCGCGTCACGCGCGGCCCCAAGGAGTGCCGCGCCCGGCCCGCGGTCGATGTCCTGTTCCGCTCGGCCGCGCTGGCCTATGGCCCGCTGGTCATCGGCGTGGTCCTGACCGGCAGCCTGGACGACGGCACCGCCGGCCTCTGGCAGATCAAGGACCGCGGCGGACTGGCCCTGGTGCAAGACCCGCGCGAGGCCAGCTACCCGTCGATGCCGACAAGCGCACTCGAGCACGTCCAGGCGGACTACGTCGGGACGCTGGCCGCGCTGGCGCGCCGCATCGGCGAGGAAACCGCGACACCGCGGGCCCTGCCCTGCCCGCCGCTTCCGGGTATGCGGCAGCGGGTGGAAAACCAGGTTGCGATGGGAGGAAACGGTATGCA
>DAMABW010000479.1:0-3698 GCA_031999925.1 Massilia sp.
CCTGTCGCCGCAGACCCTGCAGCGCTTCCTGAAAATGGGCGGCAAGGTGGCGCGCTTCCTCGGACCGAACGACAAGGAGCCGGCATGAGCGAACTGACCTTGTACTACGACGGCCGCTGCCCCTTCTGCGTGAGCGCGATGCGGCGCCTGAAGAACTGGAACGCAACTGGGCGCCTTGACTTCGTCGACATCACCCAGCCCGGCTTCGACCCATCGTTCCTGGGCGTCGACATGGCGGCCCTGAACCGCGAACTGCACGGCCGCACGCGTGAAGGCGCGGTGTTGGTCGGCATCGACTGCATGCTGGTCGCCTACACCCTGGTGGGACGCGGCTGGCTGGTCTGGCCGCTGCGCATTTCTTTCCTGCGTCCGTTGCTGGCGCGCTGCTACCGCTGGTTTGCACGCCACCGCTATGCCATTTCGCGCCGCCTCGGCTATCGCCTGCCGCCACGCTGCGACGGCGACACCTGCGAGATCGGCAACCCCTTCCTGAGGTGACACCATGACGCATACTGCGCTGCGCGGATGGCTGATCCGCTGGCTGTACCTGGTCTCGATCATGCACGTGCTGGTCGGCGCCCTGTTGCCCTGGATGGCGGCGGCGCCGGTGTTCGATGCCTATCACGCCGGCATCGAAGCCGCCTTCTGGCCGGGCGGCGCGCCAAGCCAGGCCAGGGAGCTGCAGACCTGGTGGATTGCGCTGTTCGGGCCGACGGTGCAGTTGATGGCCTTGTGGATGATCGCCCTGATCCACCTGGCCGACCGCCTGCGCCAGCCGCAGGTCTGGCTCTGGCTGATGATCGGCTTGCTGCTCTGGGCGCCGCAGGACATCGTTGTGTCGCTGCGCGCCGCCTGCTGGCCGCACGTATGGGTCGATGTCGCGGCGCTGGCCGTGATGCTGCCGCCGCTGTTCTGGTTGTGGCGCCATGACCGGCTGGCGGTGGCGTCATGAACACCCATGTATTGGCCTTGCAGCTGATGGCGGCGCAGGGCTGCCTGGGCGCCTTCGACACCCTGTACCACCACGAACTGACCGAAGCGCTGCCGCAAAAGCCGGGCGCGCGGCTGGAACTCGGCATCCACGCGACCCGTGCCATCATCTACGCGCTGCTGTTCATCGGGCTCGCCTACTGGGAATGGCATGGCCTGTTTGCCGTGGCCTTGCTGGGCATCTTCACGGTGGAGATCGTGCTCACGCTCTGGGATTTCGTGGTCGAGGACCGCACCCGCCTGCTGCCGGCTACCGAGCGCGTCACGCACACGGTATTGGCGATCAATGGCGGTGCCTTCATCGCGCTGCTGGCCATGAATGCTCCGGACTGGTATGCCGCGCCAACGGGGATGGTGTGGAGTCCGCAGGGCTGGCTCAGCGTCTTCCTCGCGCTGTGCGGCGTGGGCGTGGGCGTCTCCGGCCTGCGCGATGCGCTGGCGGCCTTGCGGCTCGGTCGGGTGGATCATCAGGTTGCGGCCGAGGCGTCCGTCTCCTTCGACGAAAAGAAGCGCACCGTGCTGGTCACCGGCGCCACAGGCTTCATCGGCCGCCAGTTGGTGCGCGCGCTGCTGAACGACGGTCATGAGGTGATTGCCCTGACCCGCCAGCCAAAGCAGGCCGCCTGGACCTTCGACGGCAAGGTGCGCTGCATCGCCTCGATGGGGGAGTTGCCGGGGGCTTGCCGTGTCGACGTGGTGGTCAACCTGGCCGGCGCCCGCATCCTGGGGCCGCGCTGGAATGCAAAACGCCGCGCAGCCTTGCGCCGCAGCCGCATCGGCTTGACCGGGCAAGTGGTCGACTGGATCGCGCGCGCCGAACACAAGCCCTTCCTGATGCTGTCGGCATCCGCGATCGGTTACTACGGCATCCAGCCCATTGGCGACACGACGGAACTCGACGAAAGCGCGCCTCCGCAGGCGATGTTCATGTCGGACCTGTGCCGCGAATGGGAGGGAGTCGCAGGCGCCGCCGCGCAATACGGCACGCAGGTGGAATGCATGCGCTTCGGCCTGGTGATCGGCCTGGCCGGCGCGCTGCCGATGATGCTGCTGCCGATCCTGCTGGGATTGGGCGGACGTTTGGGCAGCGGGAAGCAGTGGCTGTCGTGGATCCACGTCGACGACGTGGTGCGCGGCATGGCGCATCGCTGGCGTAGCGCGGCGCAGGGAAGCGGCGTGCCCGGTGTGGGCGTGAGTAATTTCACGGCGCCGGAATCCGTGACGCAATTCGGCTTCAGCCAGGCGGCGGCGCGCGTCTGGCATCGTCCTTGTGTGCTGCCGACGCCCGGCTGGCCGATGCGGCTGGTGCTCGGCGAGCAGGCCGACTTGCTGCTGGAAGGGCAGCGTGTCGTGCCCAGGCGCCTGGAGCGGGAAGGCTTCGTGTTCCGCTATCCGGGCATCGCGGCAGCGTTGCGGAGCGTGAAATAGATTGCGGTTATAGTCGCACCATGCCAGCCGACCGCACCTATCCGCATACGCCCGACGGCCGTTACTTCGTCGTCTCGGGCCGCCTCTGGCGCACCAGCAATCCCGGTCTCTCACCGGAGCACCGCCAGGAACTGGTCGACCAGCTGATGCGCGCACGGCGCCAGGTTGGCCTTGCCAAGAAGGCGGACGACGCCGAAGCGGAACGCCAGGCGCGATCAAGCGTCGACCAGGCCAAGCGCGCCCTGGGCGAGCGCGGCCCGGTATGGTGGACCGACGGCGCGCCGGACCTGAACCGGCGCATGGTCGCCAACACGCCGTATGCCGATTGGTATGCGGCCCTGGCGGCGGATGGCGGGGATTGACGCCTAGGCCGCCGCCCCGGCGCGCGTGACCAATGCCTGGCTGTAGGCGCCGAAATCGTCGAGCCCACGCTTGATGATGGTCACCAGCGCCGGCAGCGGCGCTGTCTGGTGGTCCCATTCGGCGCGGCAGAATTCGCCGGTGCGCTTCAGGTCTTCGGCCAGCGCCGGGTCGATCCAGCCATGCTCGGCCAGCAGGGTAATGACCTCGCGCTCGTCGTGCGGCTCGCCCAGGCCCGCCACGCCGATCACGTAATCTCCCATCTCGACCGCCGCCTCCCAGGCACGGATCACGTTCAGCGTGGCCGCATCCTGGCGCGTGATGTCGCCGACAAAGGTGGTCGGGTCCTTTTCGTACTCTTCGCGGGCACGCCGGCAGCAGCGTTCGATGGTGCCGGTCTTGCCGATCAAAACGGTGTCGTCCATGGGGGCTCCTCAGATCAGGAAAAGCAATGCTGCCACAGCGGTCGGTCCCAGCGCGCCACCCAGGAGGCCGAGCGCGCCGATCGACTCGTCGGCAAAGCCGTGCTTCAGCAGGGCCGCACCGGCCGGATTCGGGGCGTTGGCGATGACGGTCAGGCCGCCGCCGGCCACCGCGCCCGCCACCAGCATGTATTGCGCATGTTCCGACAGGCCCGCGATCAGCGAGCCGAGATAGGTGAGGGCGGCATTGTCGGTAATCGCGGTCAGCCCTAGCGCGCCGAAGAACAGGGCGGTCGGCCCCAGGCTGGATACGACCGGCTGCAGCCACCATTGCTGCATCCCGCCCAGCACCACCAGGCCGGCCAGGAAGAAGCCGACCAACAAGCCTTCCTTCAGGATCAGCGGGTCCTGGTAGCGCTGGTAAGCCTGGGTAAAACCGAGGAACAGCATGAACAGCCCCAGGAACAGCACCGGATGGTGGGCCAGCAGCACCACGGC
>DAMABW010000480.1:0-3691 GCA_031999925.1 Massilia sp.
CCTCGGACCCTTCCGGATAAAAGACCCGGGTCAGGCCCTCGATCACGCCCAGCATCAGGCCGGTGATGATGGAACCGAGGATGGAACCCATGCCGCCGATCACGACCACGGCGAAGACGACGATGATCAGGTTCGAGCCCATCAGCGGCGTGACGTTGATCACCGGTGCGGCCAGCACGCCGGCCAGGCCGGCCAGCGCGACACCGAAGCCGTAGGTCAGCGTAACCATGCGCGGCACGTTGATGCCGAAGGCTTCGACCAGTTTCGGGTTCTCGGTGCCGGCGCGCAGGTAGGCGCCGAGGCGGGTCTTTTCGATCACGAACCAGGTGCCGAGGCAGACCACCAGCGAGCAGCCGACCACCCAGGCACGGTAGTTCGGCAGGATCATGAAGCCGAGGTCGGTGGCGCCGGCCAGTTGCTCCGGCACGTCCAGAGTCTGGCCCGAGACGCCGAAGAAGGAACGGAACACGCCTTCCAGCAGCAGCGTGATGCCGAAGGTGAGCAGCAGCCCATACAAATGGTCGAGTTTATAAAGCCAGCGCAGCATGGTCTTCTCGACCGCGATGCCGAAGGCGCCGACGACGAGCGGTGCGAGCACCAGCATCATCCAGTAGTTCAGCTCGTAGTTGTTGACGCCGATGAAGGCGATGAAGGCGCCCATCATGTACAGGGCGCCGTGGGAAAAGTTGATGACGTTCAGCAGGCCGAAGATGACGGCCAGGCCAAGCGAGAGCATCGCGTAGAAGGAGCCGTTGACCAGGCCCAGCAGGAGCTGGGACATCAGGGCTTGCAGGGGGACTCCGAAGATTTCCATAGGCACCAGGGGTGTAGGGTGGTCGGCTTTGCCGCCCACGCGTTCAAATCACGCCAGCATTACGGCAGTACAGGTTTGCCGCAGTGATGCGAAATATCGTTGGACGCGTGGACGGCAGAGCCGTCCACCCTACGTAGGAGGCACCCTGTGCCCACGCGTTCAAATCATGCTTGCGTTAATGCGACATCCAATCGAACAACGATTACTTCCACGCCGCGCACTTGGTCTCGGCCTTGGTCGTGTACGCCTGATCGCCCGGAATCGTCGACACGACCTTGTAGTAATCCCACGGCCCTTTCGATTCCTTCGGCGTCTTTACCTGCATCAGGTACATGTCGTAGACCATGCGGCCGTCCGGACGGATCACACCGTTCTTGGCGAACATGTCGTTGATCTTGGTCGCCTTCAGGTGTTCCATGATCTTGGTCGAATCGTCGGTGCCGGTTGCTTTCACCGCGTTCAGGTAGTTGGTGGTCGCCGAGTAGTCGGCCGCCTGCAGCATCGACGGCTGCTTCTTCATCTTGGCGAAGTAGCGCTTCGACCAGGCGCGGGTGTCGGCGTTCTGGTCCCAGTACCAGCCGTCGGTCAGGTACATGCCCTGCGTGGTTTTCAGGCCCAGGGTGTGGACGTCGTTGATGAACACCAGCAGGCCGGCGATCTTCATCTTCGAGGTCAGGCCGAACTCGTTGGCGGCCTTGATCGAGTTGATGGTGTCGCCGCCGGCATTCGCCAGGCCCAGCACCTGCGCCTTCGAGGACTGCGCCTGCAGCAGGAAGGACGAGAAGTCCGAAGCCGACAGCGGATGCTTCACGCTGCCCAGCACATTGCCGCCGTTCTTTTTCACCACGGCGGTGGTATCGCCTTCGAGCGACTGGCCGAAGGCGTAGTCGGCGGTCAGGAAGTACCAGCTCTTGCCGCCCTGCTTCAGCACGGCCGAGCCGGTGCCGCGCGCCAGCGCCACGGTGTCGTAGGCGTAGTGCACGGTGTAGGGCGAGCACTGTTCGTTGGTCAGCTGCGCGGTGCCGGCGCCGATCGAGATGAAGACTTTCTTCTTCTCGGCGGCGACTTTCGCCATGGCCAGGCTGGCGCCCGAGTTGGTGCCGCCGATCAGCATGTCGACGCCCTGCTGGTCGAACCATTCGCGCGCCTTCGAGGCGGCGATGTCCGGCTTGTTCTGGTGGTCGGCGACCATGAACTGGATCTTCTTGCCGTTCACGGCGCCGCCCAGGTCGGCGATCGCCATGCGCACGGCTTCGGCGCCGCCGTTGCCGTCGACGTCGGAATAGACGCCGGACAGGTCGGTGATCATGCCGATCTTGATGGTGTCGCCGCTGATCTGGGCGTGGGCCGGCAGAGCGAAGCCCGCGGTGGCGAATGCGGCGGCGGTGGCGAGGGCGAGGGTTGTGCGTTTCATCTTGTCTCCGTTGTTGTATGTGAAGCGTTGAAGCATGAAAGCGTAAAAAGCTGCCCGGGTGGTCTAGACTCCGAGCAGTTCGGTCAGTACCGGCATGCGTGCGTCGAGTTCGCTTGACGCGATGGTCTCGACGATCTGCCCGTGCTCGACCACGTGGAACCGGTCCGCCAGCGGTGCGGCGAAGCGGAAATTCTGTTCGACCATGACGATCGTGTAGCCCTTGTTCTTCAGCGTGGTGATCATGCGCGCCAGGGTCTGCACGATGACCGGCGCCAGCCCTTCCGAGATTTCGTCAAGCAGCAGCAGGCGCGCGCCGGTGCGCAGGATGCGCGCCACCGCCAGCATCTGCTGCTCGCCGCCGGACAGACGCGTGCCCTGGCTGTGGCGGCGCTCGTACAGGTTGGGGAACATTTCGTAGATCTCGTCGAGCGACATCGCGGTGCCGGCCTTTGGCAGCACGGGCGGCAGCAGCAGGTTTTCCTCGGCCGACAGCGAAGCGAAAATGCCCCGCTCTTCCGGGCAATAACCGACGCCGAGGTGGGCGATGCGGTGGGTCGGCATGCCGATCGACTCGACGCCGTTCACCTTGATCGAGCCGGTGCGGCGCCCGGTCAGGCCCATGATGGCGCGCAGCGTGGTGGTGCGGCCGGCGCCGTTGCGGCCCAGCAGGGTGACGACTTCGCCCTGCGCCACCGTGAAGCCGATGTCGTGCAGGATGTGCGATTCGCCGTACCAGGCCTGCAGGTTGCGGATCTCGAGTGCTGCCGTCATGAATGCGCTCCTTCGAGTTCGCCGTCCGCCGTGCCCATGTAGGCCTGCATCACTTGCGGATTTTTCGAGACCTCGGCATAGCTGCCTTCTGCCAGCATGGCGCCGCGCTGCAGCACCGAGATGCGGTCGCAGATGCCGGAGACGACGTTCATGTTGTGTTCGACCATGAGGATGGTGCGGCCCGCCGAGACCTTCTTGATCAGCTCGGTCACGCGGTGCACGTCTTCGTGGCCCATGCCCTGGGTCGGTTCGTCGAGCAGCATGAGTTCCGGTTCCATCGCCAGCGTGGTGGCGATTTCGAGCGCGCGCTTGCGGCCGTAAGGCAAATCCGCGGTGACGGTATCGGCAAAGCCTTCGAGGTCGACCTCGGCCAGCAGCGCCATCGCGCGCGCGTTCAGGCGGTCGAGCGAGCCTTCGCTGCGCCAGAAATGGAAGCTGGTGCCGAGCCCGCGCTGCAGGCCGATGCGCACATTCTGCAGCACAGTCAGGTGCGGGAAGACCGCGGAAATCTGGAAGGAACGGATGATGCCCATGCGCGCAATCTGCGCCGGTTTCAGTCCCGTGATGTCCTTGCCGTTGAACAGGATCTGGCCCGACGACGGGATCAGGAATTTGGTGAGCAGGTTGAAGCAGGTGGTCTTGCCGGCGCCGTTCGGACCGATCAGGGCGTGGATGTGGCCACGCTGCACCTG
>DAMABW010000481.1:0-3690 GCA_031999925.1 Massilia sp.
GGATCAGGGCGACCAGCATCAGCGCCGCCGATTCCTTGCCCAGCTCCTGGGCCGCGCGGCCGTCGGCGAAAATCAGGGTTTCCAGGCCCACGCGGCGCCCTTCCCCTTTGGCCACGCCGACGATCAGGCCGATATCCAGCCCGAGCTCGGTGAACACCTGGCGCGCCATTTCCACCTGGCCCTTGCCGCCGTCGACCAGCACCACGTCGGGCATGACGCCGTCGCCGCTCGCGACCTTTTCGTAGCGGCGCGTCAGGACCTGGCGCATGGCCGCATAATCGTCGCCCGGCGTGATGCCGTTGATGTTGTAGCGCCGGTATTCCGCGTTCTGCATCGCGTGGTGGTGAAACACCACGCAGGATGCCTGGGTCGCCTCGCCTGCCGTGTGGCTGATGTCGAAGCATTCGATGCGCAGGGTCTCGAGATCGGCTGCGTCCAGCGACAAGGTCTCGGCCAGCGCGCGCGTACGCGATTGCTGCGACCCTTGTTCAGACAGCAAACGAGCCAGGGAGATCTCGGCGCCCTTTTGAGCGAGCTCAAGCCACTGGCGGCGCTGGCCTTGCGGCTGGAAGATCAGGTTGATGCGGTGCCCGCACTGCTCGGTCAGCGCCACCATCAGTTCCGGCTGGTCGAACTCGATGTTCAGGATCAGCGTGCCCGGGATGAAGCTGCCGGTGTAGTGCTGGACCAGGAAGGCGGCCAGCACTTCGCATTCGATCGACTTCTCGGCAATCGCATCGCTCACCTGCGTCGGGAAGTAGGCGCGGTCGCCCAGGTGGCGGCCGCCGCGCACCATCGCCAGATTCACGCAGGCGCGGCCGCCCTGCACCACCACGGCGATCACGTCGACGTCGGCATCGCCGGTGGTTTCCATGCTCTGCTGGTGCAGCACGCGCGACAGCGACTGGATCTGGTTGCGTACGCCGGCCGCCTGCTCGAACATCAGCTTTTCGGCGAAACCCTGCATCTTTTGCTGCAGATCATCCATGACCTCGTTCTGGCGCCCGCGCAGGAACTTGGCGGCGTTCTCGACGTCTACCTTATACTCATCCTTGTCGATCAGGTTCACGCAAGGCCCGCTGCAGCGGCCGATCTGGTGCAGCAGGCAGGGACGCGTGCGGTTGGTGAACACGCTGTCCTCGCAGGTGCGCAGCATGAACACCTTTTGCAGGATCTGCATCGACTCCTTGACCGCCCAGGCGCTCGGGAAAGGCCCGAAGTACTGGTTCTTGCGATCGAGGGCACCGCGGTAATAGGCCATGCGCGGGAAATCGCCGTGCGTGATCTTCAGGTACGGATAGGATTTGTCGTCGCGGAACAGGATGTTGTAGCGCGGCTTGAGCGCCTTGATCAGGTTGTTTTCCAGGATCAGGGCTTCGGCTTCGCTGTGCGTGATCGTCGTTTCCAGGTTGGCGATCTGCGAGACCATCATCGCGATGCGCGGGCTCGACAGGTTCTTCTGGAAATAGCTCGACACGCGCTTCTTGAGGTTGCGCGCCTTGCCGACGTACAGCACGTTCTGGTTGGCGTCGAAGTAGCGGTACACGCCCGGCAGGTCGGGCAACTTGGCGACCGTCGCCAATACCTGCTCACGTGCGCTGGCACTCGGCTGCACCGGGACGGCGGCGTCTTCCTTGAGGGTGGCGCTCAGCTCTTCCTTCATGGCTTGGCGGGAGTCGGGGCGCGCGCGTGCGGCCGACGCGGCGCCGGATGTCGCCTCCCTCGCGCGGGCGCGTTGCGGCTTGCCTTCGGCTTCCGCTTCGGCAACAGGATGGCGCACCGGCAAGGCCGCGCCATTCGCGGCGACGTAGCTCACCGGCGCCTCCGCCACCTGATGCTGGACAGGCTGCTGGAGCGGCTGCGCGTCGGTTGGTTCCTGCGCCGGATGATTCTCCGGCAGTTCGGGCGTTGGCACTTCCTGGGTCACTGGGTATCGCTTACTGTATGTGGGTTCAGGTTTGCTCGCGGGTGACGATGACAAACGCGACGCCGTAGTCGGCTTCGTCGCTGATCGTCACCTGGGCGCTCAGTTTGTTTTGCTGCATGAAGTCGGCCAGGGCGCCGCTGCACACGATGACCGGCTTGCCGCTCGGATCGTTCAGCATTTGCGCCGAGCGCCAGGTCATGGGCATGCGCATGCCCAGTCCGATGGCCTTCGAAAACGCTTCCTTGGCCGAGAAGCGGGTAGCCAGGAAACGCAGGCCGCGCACCTCGCTGCGGGCGCGGCGCGCGTGGTATTTTTCGAGTTCCTGGGGTCCCAGGATCTTTTCGGCGAAGCGATCGCCGTTGCGTGCGAGCGCCGCCTCGACACGCGAAATCTGGACGATATCGGTGCCGATGCCGTAGATCATTGTGCCCCCATGGACACGCCGAGACGGGCCGCCACCATGATCGCCTTCATCTCGCGCACCGCGTTTTCCCAGCCTGCGAACAGGGCGTGGGCAACGATCGCGTGGCCGATGTTCAGTTCGGCGATGTCCTTGATGGCCGCCACCGGTTGCACGTTGGTGTAGTGCAAACCGTGGCCGGCATTCACCACCAGGCCATGCCTGACGCCGGCGGCGACGCCGACCTTGATGCGCTCCAGCTCGCTCGCCGCTTCGGCCCCTTCAGCCTCGGCATAGCGCCCGGTGTGC
Source organism: Massilia sp. (assembly GCA_031999925.1). Classification (GTDB taxonomy): domain Bacteria; phylum Pseudomonadota; class Gammaproteobacteria; order Burkholderiales; family Burkholderiaceae_D; genus Telluria. The sequence goes on from DAMABW010000481.1 coordinate 2,637, forward strand.
AGTTCGATCACGGTGGCCCCGGTCTTGGCGGCGGCTTCGATCTGCTGCGCATCGGCATCGATGAACAGCGACACGCGGATGCCCTCGCCTTTCAGCTGCTTGACGGCCGCCTCGACTTCTCTGAAGTAGCGGATCACGTCCAGCCCGCCCTCGGTCGTGACTTCCTCGCGCCGCTCGGGCACCAGGCAAACGTCCTGCGGCTTGACCTGACAGGCGAAATCGATCATCTCGCGGGTCACGGCCGCTTCCAGGTTCATGCGCGTGGCCAATTGCGGGCGAATGGCGAGCACGTCGGCATCCTTGATGTGGCGCCGGTCTTCGCGCAGGTGCAGCGTGATCAAATCGGCGCCGGCCTGTTCGGCCAGCAGTGCGGCGCGCAGCGGGTCCGGGTAGACGGTGCCGCGCGCGTTGCGCACGGTGGCGATGTGGTCGATGTTCACGCCCAGGTCGATAACCGGGCCGACGGGTTGGAGGAAGCTCATGGTGTTCTTTTCTTATAACTGCATCAGGTCAATCAAAATCTGCCGGGTATTCAGCGGCGCGCCGTTCAAGTGGTGGGCCAGCAGGAAACGCATCAGCTGCTTGCTCTGGCTTTGCGTCACCGGGTCGGCATAATCCTCGCGCTCCATGTCGAGCAGGGTCTTGCCGGACACCACCGGCCAGACGTCCGAGATCAGCGCCTCGCGCGCGCCGCGTTCCGGGTCGACCACATAGCGCTCGCCAGGGTCGACCGCCTCGCGCGTCGTGGTCGAGCGGCCGAGGTTGGCAGCCACGCCTGTTTCCTTAAGTAGGGCTCTTTCGAATTTTCGCAAGACGATTTGTGCCGGTTCGTCGTGCGCCAGTTCGTTGAGGGTGGAAACGTAGTGATCGAACAAGGCCCGGTGCGCATCGTCGCGCGCCAGCAGTTTGACCAGTAATTCGTTCAGGTAAAAGCCGCACAGCAAGGCGGTGCGCTCGATCGGCAGCATGCCGCCCACCCATTCGGCGTCGATCAGGGTGCGCAATTCGGACTTGCCGCTCCACGATACGGACAAGGGCTGGAAGGTCTGCAGTA
>DAMABW010000482.1:0-3681 GCA_031999925.1 Massilia sp.
AACAGTGCCGAGTGGCGGATCGAAGGATTCTACGAAGCTGCAGGCTTTACTGGACCGTCTGCTCGCTCGACAGATAACGGATACGCGTCTCATCCGACCAGCTTTTCTCGCCCAGTTGCGGCAGTTTGTCCTGCGATTTCTTCAGCGTCAGCTTGCGCTCGCCATCCTCGATCATCAGCGTGTCATAGCGGCCGGGTGGCGCATTCATGCTCGTGACCTCCATTTCGCCGCACAGGTCGGCGAACAGGCCCACGGTACCGAGCAGGAGCCGGAACTTCAGGCTTTCCGCCTTTGCCATGGCCACTTGCGCGGCGCACGCCAGGCGCAGGTCGCCCATGCGCACGACGTTTGCCGGGAGCCCGGGCGAACGCACCTGCACGTTCGGATGGAGGTAGCTCCCCTTCGGGAATTCCTTGTTCGCCATGACCATCGCATCGTCGTCGTCCACCGCGCCAGGGCCGGGCAGGGTGAAGCTGGCGGGCGAGGCCATCGCCAGCGGAACGTGCTTATTTTCCAGCACGATCTCGACCTTGTTTCCCTCCTGCGCCGGATCGATCCTGGGCAACCGGAAGCTCAGTTGTGCGCCGGGCGCCTTGGCGGCGGTGTGTTTCTCGAACACGGCTTGCGCCTTTTGCAGCAGGCCGTAGCGCCAGGCCATGGTCTGGCCCGGGACCGACCCGTTGACGTGGACGACTTGAAAGCCGCTGTCCACCGGATCGGCCGCCTGCACATTGGCGGCAAGGGTAAGGGCAAGGGCAGCAAAAAGAAAACGCGTCTGCATATTGATCAAGCCTGTCATGTGAAAGCCTGACGATAACAGCATGCCCAGTCGACGATCAGGCCAAAGCGACGGACTGTCGCCCTGGCCGGCAAAACCGCCATTTCCGTGCGATGGACGGCTGCGGTGCGGCGGGCGAAATGCAGCCGATTGTTCGGCGTCATGAATAATCAATTCGCGATCGACGGCTTTTTCCGGCCGGACCGAGGGACTATATTGAATGGACTGCAGCGGCATCGCAAGTGGCATAACAAGCGGCATAAAAACGAAATAAAACGGGCAGGCATTTACCCGCATCGTTCTTGAAGCGCTTGCCAGGCATTGCCGCGATTGCGGGTTTTAATCATCCACACAATATACAAAAGGAGTTGATCATGTCCGAATCATTGAAAGGGAAAGTCGTTCTCGTTACCGGCGGTTCGCGTGGCCTGGGCGCCGCAACGGCCGAAGCGTTCGCCGGACACGGCGCCGATGTCGTCATTACCTACGCGGCGTCGCCCGATAAAGCGGCGGATGTCGTCGACAGGATCAGGGCCCGAGGCCGGCGCGCATTCGCCATCAAGAGCGACCAGGCCGAGTCCGGGTCGGCCAGGCCGCTGATCGATGCCGTGTTCGCAGAATTCGGCAAGCTGGACATCCTCGTCAACAATGCCGGCATTGCGATCCAGGGCCAGCGCGTCGACGATCCGGAGCTGGACGAGGAACGCTACAACTGCAACTGGCAGGTGAATGTCATGGGCTCGATCGCCAACACCCGGGCGGCGGCGGCGCGCCTGTCCGATGGCGGCCGCATCATCTTCGTCGGTTCCCTGCTCGGCTCGCACGTCCCCTTCCACGGCGTTGCCGACTATGCCGGCACCAAGACGGCACTGGCCGGCTATGCCAGGGGTATCGCACGCGATCTTGGGCCACGCAATATCACCGTCAACGTCGTGCAACCCGGCGCGATGCCAACGGACATGAACAAGGAAGTGGCGGGCGAACTGCCGGACATGGAAACCTTCCTGGACATGCATCCGATCCGGCGCTTTGCCACGGTAGAAGAAGTGGCGGAAACGATCTGTTTCCTGGCCGGACCCCATGCCGGTTACATTACGGGTGAAACGATCAATGTGGCCGGCGGCCTGGGAATCTAGATTCGATTTTCGATACGGGCATCCGGAAGCAGACTTTGCGTTTCTGCTGGCAGTTTCTAAATCAAGCTAGAATCCGATCCGGCATTCAACGCATTGAAACCGGTCTTTCCCGGATGCGCATCAAGGGCGATTGAACGATCATCGCCTTCCAGGGCAATATGGATAAACTTCTCGCTATTCGCACTTTCGTACGCATTGTCGACGCCGGCAGCTTTATCAAGGCCGCGGACCAGTTGAAAATGCCGCGTTCCACCGCCACCAAGCTGATCCAGGAACTGGAAGACACGCTCGGCGTACGCCTGATCCAGCGTACGACACGCCGGACCAGCGTCACGCCGGAAGGCGCCATCTATTACGAACGCGCGCAGCGCCTGCTGGTCGAATCGGATGAGATGGACATCGATATCCGGGAAACCCGCGCCTCGCCACGCGGGCGATTGCGGGTCGACGTCTGGTCTTCGCTGGCGAACCTGGTCCTGATCCCGGCGTTGTCTTCGTTCCGGGAACAGTTTCCGGAGATTGAACTTCACCTGGGCATCAATGATCGCCCAGCGGACCTGGTCGGCGATGGCATCGATTGCGTCATCCGGGCCGGCAACCCGCCGGACAGTTCGCTGGTGGCGCGCAAGTTATGCGAACTCGAATTCATCACCTGCGCGCACCGTTCCTATGTGCAGCGTCATGGCTTACCCGCGCACCCGCAGGAACTGCGGAACAGCGAGCATCAGCTCATCACGTATAACTCGTCGCATACCGGCCGGCCGATCTCCCTGCGTTTCGAACGCGAGGGCGAGGTCGTCGAGATCCAGCCGCACAGCAGCATTTCCGTCAACGAGAGCACGGCGCATTTCACCGCGCTCGTGACAGGCCTGGGTATCGCCAGGAACTTTCGGCATCAGGTCCAGCCCTATCTCGACCGCGGTGACCTGGTGCCTGTTTTTCCGGAATGGCAAGAACCGCGCAAAGCCTTGTACATCATGTATCCGCAAAACCGGCACATCAATGCGAGGATGCGGGTGTTTATCGACTGGGCCATGCAGACTTTCAACCGCATCGACGTGCGTGCATAGCGCAACTGGTATCGGCAGAAACAACAACGGCCGCAACAGCGGCCGTCATCTCATTCAGAAACAAAACACTCACACTGACAGGAACCGCCGCGCCGCACCCGCACCGAAAGTCTGGCCCTTCGCCCCGTACAGGGTCGATTCGGTCCCGCCAGTCGGCGTACGCAGCGCCTGCAACACGGTCTGGTTATGCGCCAGCTGACGGTTGATCAGCAAGCCATTCACCCGGTTCAATTCCTTTGCCTCGGCAGTCGAGGCCAGCAGACCCGACCAGATGGCCCGCGTCTCGGCATCGGCATGCGACACCACCCAGGCTTCCATGCCGGTTTCACCCGCTTCGAATCCCATCCCGCCAAGGACCGCGTGGCGCTGGCGCGACAGTTGCGCCAGTTCCTGCACCAGTGCGGCCTTGTGCGGGACGAGTTCGGCCAGGGCGTCCGCGTCCGCTGCCATCAGCAATTGCTGTTCCTGCTTCATCATGTCGACCAGCGCATGGACGCGCTCGTGTTCGGCGGGGAGGGTGGCTTGCGGACGGGTCATGGGTCTCTATCGGTTGCGTGAGTGGAGCAGGTCGCGCACGGTATCCAAGAGACCGTCCGCGATCCTTTCTGAATTTACTTGGAACTGCCCATCGGCAATTGCCATCTTGATACGTTCAACTTTCTTGGCATCGAACACTTCGTTCGCCTTGCCGGTACCG
>DAMABW010000483.1:0-3678 GCA_031999925.1 Massilia sp.
CATCGCTCCCTTCCACATGCTGCGTGCCATATGCTGTCTCCTCCTTTCCGATTTATTCGCCGACGCTGCCGGTCACCGGCAGCACGATGCCCGTGATGTAGCTCGAGCACGCGTTCGAGGCCAGGAACACGTAGGCCGGCGACAATTCCTCGGGCTGGGCCGCGCGGCCGTAGGTGGTGCTCTCGCCGAAGTGGACGATCTTGTCCGGCGACTGGTCGGCCGGGTTGAGTGGCGTCCATACCGGGCCCGGCGCCACGCAGTTCACGCGGATGCCCTTGTCCAGCAAGTTGGCGGCGAGCGACATGGTGAAGGCGTGGATCGCGCCCTTGGTCGAGGAATAGTCGAGCAGCAGCTTCGAGCCCTTCAGGCCGGTGACCGAGCCGGTATTCACGATGGCGGCGCCGCGCTTCATGTAGGGCAGGGCGGCCTTCGCCATGTGGAAGTAGCCGTAGATATTGGTGCGCATGGTTTCGTCGAAGCGCTCCTCGGTGATGTCGAGCAGGCTGCTGGCGTGTTCCTGGAAGGCGGCGTTGTTCACCAGGACATCCAGGCGGCCCCATTCGGCCACCACGGCGTCGACCGCCTGCTGGCAGAATTCCATGTCCTTGACGTCGCCGGCAATCGTCACGCAGCGGCGGCCTTCGGCCTCGATGCAGCGCTGGGTCTCGGCGGCGTCTTCGTGTTCGTTCAGGTAGAGCACGGCGACGTCGGCGCCTTCGCGCGCGAACAGCACCGCCACCGCGCGGCCGATGCCGGAGTCGCCGCCGGTGACGATCGCCACCTGGCCTTCGAGCTTGCCGCTGCCTTTGTAGTGCTCGGCCATGAAGCGCGGCTTGACGGCCATCTGCGCTTCCAGGCCCGGCTTGGCCAGGTGCTGCTCGGGCATCGGCGGCACCGGCTGTTCGGCGCCGATCTGCACCGGCTTGCTAGCCTCGTCTTGCTTCTGGCTGGCGTCGAGCTGGTCCTGGCGGTTCTGGATCGCTTTCTGGTGGTTTGCTACATCGTCCTGGTTGGCCATCGTGCTTACCTCTGTATGCTGGTTTCTGACCGGACCAGTATCGGCCGCGAGCGGGCAGCGCGACGGTGCGGTCCCACACACAAGGGCGAACGTCCTGTTCGATGGGGAGCGAATATGTCAAAATCCACGGCGTAGAGTTGCGTGGCGTAACGAATATGCATGACAAGGAGAAAAACATGCCTCAGCAGGCCGAGCCGCAAGGCCAACGCACCGGGTTGTTCGTCAACCCGGCCGCCGCGCGGCGCGCGCAATTCCAGGCGGACTCCGGCGGCCAGTTCGCCAGCCTGGCGCTGGCCGATGGCGTCGATGCGGCGCTCGAGGTGTTGGGACGCGAGCCGGTCGACCTGCTGGTGATCGACCTCGAGCGCTTCGATCCGGAGCTTGACCTGGCCGGCCTGGGGCAGTTGATCGCAGCGCGCGCCGGCGCCCCGGTCTTTGTCCTGTGCCCGTTCTCGAATGCGCGCTGGCTGCCGGCCCTGATGGCGCGCGGTCCGCTCGCCTACGCCATCGCACCGCTGGCGCCGGAAGCCCAGAACGCGGCGTTGGCGGCGCAACTGGCGGCCGGCCCAAGGCACCCGCCGGCGCCGACGCCGCGCGAAACCGAATTGCAGGAACTGGCGCTGCTGCGCGCCCGCGTGCAGGCGGCCCTTGGCGGGGGCGAGGACCTGGCCGTGCTGTCGGAACGCGTCTGCGAGGCGCTCTGCACCTGGCCCGGCGTGGTGCATGCGGCGCTGTTCTACCTGCAGCCGGGCGGCGACTTGCAGTTGCAGGCCCAGCATGGCCGGCATCGCGACTTGAACCGCGAACTGAACCTGGCGCGCGTGCTGGGCCGCGGCGACCGCCTGCTGCAGTCGCCGCTGCGGCATGCCTTCCCGGGCCTGCTGGCGGCCGCCGCGAACACGCTCGCCCTGCTCGACGCACCGGAAAAATCGGGCGAGCCGGACCTCACCGAGGCGCTGCGCGCGCACGGCGTCGAGATGGTGCTGGGCTTGCCGATTCCCGCCGGCGGGCCGGGCGGTGCGCGCGGGTCGCTGTGCCTGATGTTCGATGCCAGCCGCGGCTTCAGCCACGATGCGCTCGCCGCCCTGGAGGGACTGGCGGAACTGGTGGCGGTCGGCCTGCGCATGGCCGACATGGGGCGCGAGAGCGAAGAACTGCTGGCGCGACTGACCCATATCTCCACCACCGACGCCCTCACCGGCGTGGCGAATCGCCGCCATGGCGAAGCCCTGCTGGAGCAGGAGATCAAGCGCGCGCGCCGCTACCGCCTGCCGCTGGCGCTGATCGCCTTCGACATCGACCGTTTTAAAGAGGTCAACGACCGCTATGGCCACCCGGTGGGCGACATCGCCCTGCGCACGGTGGCCGAAGCGGCGCAGCAGCTGGTGCGCTCCAGCGACATCGTGGTGCGCTCGGGCGGCGAGGACTTCCAGGTGATCGCACCGCACACCAGCGCGATCGATGGCTTGAAGATGGCCGAGAAGCTGCGCGTGGCGATCGCTGCGACCCTGATCCCGGGCTGCGACCAGGTGACGGTGAGCCTCGGCGTGGCCCAGATGGGCGACCAGGAAAGCGCGGATTCGCTGACCGTGCGCGTGAACGCCGCGCTGGCCAGGGCCAAGCGGGCGGGGCGCAATTGCGTTGAGCTGGCGATGTCGTAGGGTGGGCCGGGCCGCGCAAGGCACTTGTGCCCACGCGGTGCTTCCTGCGATATGTCGAAACGCGTCTCGCTACAGACGCGGACGCATAGCGGATGCGATGCGGATCGCATCAGTACGACCGCGTGGGCACAAGTGCCCACCCTACAAACTACGAACAGCGCGCCGGCGCACTATGCAAATCCGGCCATAACACGAACTTAAAAACGGAAACACAATGCTGCACTGGTTGAAGCACTACCAGCGCGCCATGCTGCCGGGCGATATCAGCGCCGGCATCGTCGTGGCGATGATGATGATCCCGCAGGGCATGGCGTATGCGCTGGTGGCGGGCCTGCCGCCGGTGGTCGGCATCTACGCCAGCATCGTGCCGCCGGCCCTGTACGCGCTGTTCGGCACCAGCAGCACGCAGTCGGTCGGGCCGATGGCGATCATCTCGCTGATGACGGCGTCGGCCCTGGCGCCGCTGGCGGCCAGCGGCAGCGCGCTGTACACGATGCTGGCCGCCCAGCTGGCCCTGATCTCGGGCGCGGTGCTGCTGCTGTGCGGCCTGCTGCGCATCGGCTTCATCGCCAACTTCTTTTCGCGTCCCGTGATGAGCGGTTTCACCATCGGGTCCTCGGTGGTGATCGCGCTCGGCCAGTTGCCGGCCCTGCTCGGCGCCAAACTGCCGCACATCCACCTGCCCAGCGCGCTGCTGGGCGTCGGCTCGCTGGTCCTGCTGCTGCTTGCACGCAGCCATCTGGCCTCGCTGCTGCGCCGGCTCAAGCTGCCGCCCACCGCCGCCGACATCGGCGCCAAGCTCGCGCCGATGGTGGTGGTGCTCGGCGCCACCGCGCTGGTGCCGCTCCTCGGCCTGGAGGCGCGCGGCGTGCACACCACCGGCAGCGTGCCCACCGGGCTGCCCTTGATCACGCTCGGCGTCTCGCACGCCCATTGGCAACCGCTGCTGCAGCCGGCGCTGCTGATCGGCTTCATGGTCTTCCTGATCAGCATGTCCGG
>DAMABW010000484.1:0-3672 GCA_031999925.1 Massilia sp.
GTCGCGACGGACCAGGACAGGGCCAGCACGTTCAGGGGGAACAGCAGGATCAGAAAGATGACGAAAGCTCGTCTCATACAATGGCGTAAATGATGACGATGTCAGTATAGCATGCGGCCGGGGCGGCGCCGGCACGCCATGCGGCTGGCATGAACTGTCGCGCGCCATGGAGAAAACGATGGTCTTCGTGCTAACGTGGCGGCTTTTAACGTTACGGAGATGATCGTGCGCCGACTGTTACTGATTCCCGCCACCCTGGCCGTCCTGGTGCTCGGCGCCTGCGGCAAGGACAAGGACCCGGCCGCCGCAACCGCCTCCGCCGGCAGCGCGGGCGCGGGCCGCATCGACAGCTGGAGCATCGTCGGCCCGCTCGTGGCGGGCAGCCAGGCCAGCGGCTGCACGTCCCTGGCGCAAGGCGGGCAGGCGGCGGCTTTCACCCTGGCGATCGACGCCAGCGGCAAGCTGACCGGCAGCGGCGCCGAGATCGACATGCGCCAGGCGCGCTCGGTGCAGTTGCTGCGCGAGCGGGCCGGCGACATCGTCAAGGTCAGTGCGGCCCTGTCCATCGATCCGAACAAGGGACCGACCCTGGCGTTGAACGACGAGGGCGGCCAGCGCGGCGCCGGCGCGGTGTTCATGGCCGGCGACGAGCAGCTGCACTGCACCGAGGGCAAGCCGCTCGACAAGCTGCGCGCCCAACCCTTGTACAAGGCGATGGCGCGGGTGATGGAGGCGCCGGCGCCCAGGCTGAGCTGCATGGACCTGGCCACCAAGATGAGCATTACCGACACCGCGTTCAAGGTGGCCAACGGCATCGTCACCCTCGGCAGCGAGACCTTCGACCTGAGCCAGGCGAAGCACGAGCAGCTGATGCTGGCGCCGCAGGACGACGTGGTGAGCTACGCCTTCGAGCTGCCCGGCAAGCCGGTGATCTACCTCGCCTACGACCCTGCGGGCAAGCTGTTGGGCGTACAGGGCGGCGGGGCGGGCAATCCGACCCACGCCTGCCATGTCGATGCCTGAACGAGCTTATTCGGCGTCGGGCTGGACCTCGGGCCGGGCGTCGCGGAAGGCCGCCAGTTCCGCGCAGCGCGCCTCGATGGCCAGCAGGGTCGGATAGGGTTCGAGATCGCATTCGAAGCGGCGCGCGTTGTACAGCTGCGGCACCAGGCAGCAATCGGCCATGCCGGGCGTGTCGCCGTGGCAGAAGGCGCCGGTGTCCGGACTGTTCGCCAACTGGCGTTCCAGCGCATCCAGGCCCAGCGCCACCCAGTGGCGGTACCAGGCGTTCTTTCCGTCCGCGCTCACGCCGAGTTCCGCGCTCAGGTATTTCAGCACGCGCAGGTTGTTGATCGGGTGGATATCGGCCGCGATGGCCTGGCTGAGCGCGCGGACGCGGGCGCGTCCCTTGGCGTCCGCGGGCAGCAGCGGCACGGCGGGACGGGTCTCGTCCAGGTATTCGATGATGGCCAGCGACTGCGGCAGCACCAGCCCGTCCACCTCCAGCACCGGCAGCAGGTGCTGGGGATTCAGGGCGTCAAAGCCCGGTGCGAACTGGCCGCCGCCATCCTTCGACAGGTGCACGTAGGCCTGGTCGTGGGCCAGGCCCTTCAGGTTGAGGACAATGCGGACCCGGTAGGACGCCGAGCTGCGGTAATAGGTATGCAGTTTCATGTGAGCGAATTGTTGGTGGTGGGTTGGAGCGGCATGACCGGCGCGGTGTCGAGCGCGGCCGGTTCGGCGCGCCCCTGCAGCCGGCCCATGGCCAGCAGGGCCAACGCGGCCAGCACCGCCGGCACGGCCAGCATCAGGAAGATGGTCTGCGTGCTCAACTCCGCCGCCAGCAGGGAGCCGCCGACCATCGAACCGAGCACCGAGCCGCTGCGGCCAATGGCCGAGGCCCAGCTGACGCCGGTGGCGCGGCTGGTGGTGGGGTAAAAGGCGGCAGCGAGGGCGTTCGCGCCGACCTGCGAACCGCTGACGCCAAAGCCGACGCCAAATACGGCCAGCACCAGCAGCGGCACGTTCTGCGTCGCCATGCCGACCACCACGATGCAGGCGGCCGCCGCTAGGTAGGCCGTGGCCAGCACGCGGTGCGGACGGTAGCGGTCCATCCAGCGGCCCAGCAAAATCGCGCCGAGCGTGCCGCCGATCTGGAAAGCCGAGCTGATGAAGGAGGCTTGCGACAAACTGTGGCCGGCGCCGTTCAGGATGGTCGGCAGCCAGCTCGAGAGCAGGTAGATGATCAAGAGGCTCATGAAGAAGGTGGACCACAGCAGCAGGGTGCCGCCGATCAGGCCGGGGCGGAAAAGCTGGGTCACCGGCGAGCCGGGCAGCTTGACGTCGCTGACCGTCAGCGGCGGGAGTACTTGCGCGGTGTTGGCGATCTTGCGCATGATGCCTTGGGCGGCGGTGCTGGCGCCGCGTCCGCGCAGCACCATCCAGCGCAGCGACTCGGGCAGGGCGAACAGCAGCGCCGGCACCAGCAGCAGCGGGATCACGCCGCCGATGGTCAGGATGCCGCGCCAGCCGACAGTGGCCAGCAATTGCGCTGCCACCAGCCCGCCCAGGGCCGAGCCGATGGTGAAGCCGCAGAACATCAGCGTCACCAGGCTGGCGCGGCGCGGCTGCGGGCAGTATTCGGAGGTGAGGGTGATCGTGGTCGGCATCGCGCCGCCCAGGCCCAGGCCGGTGAGGAAGCGCAGCACCAGCAGGGTGGTCATGTTGTCGGCGAATGCCGACAGCAGCGAGGTCAGGCCGAAGAAGGCGACCGACAGCAGCAGGACGGGCTTGCGGCCAAAGCGGTCGGCCATCGGCCCGAGCAGCAGGGCGCCCGCCATCAGGCCGAACAGCCCGGCGCCGAACAGCGGGGCCAGGGCCGCCGCGCTCAGTCCCCATTCGCCGCGCAGGGCGGGGGCGATGAAGCCGATCGAGGCGGTGTCGAAACCGTCGATCGCCACCACCAGGAAGCACAGCGCGAGCACGCGCTTCTGGAGCGGCGAAAAGGGATGTTGGTCGATGAACTGCTGGACGTTCTGCGCTTGCATGGGTGTCTCCTCGCTGCAGGTTGAACTTCAATATGGCCGCGCTCTTCGCTGGAGCGCTGGCCGGGGCTTCGGATTTAAACGACTTTCACGCTGATCGGCGTCAGGCCTTCGACCGTGCCGTGCATGGTCTGGCCGCGCACCACGGCGCCCACGCCTTCGGGCGTGCCGGTCATGATCAGGTCTCCCGGCTGGAGTTCGAACAGGGTCGAGAGCTGGGCGATGGTCTCGTTCACGTTCCAGATCAGGTGGGTGATGTCGCTGCTCTGCACGGTCTTGCCGTCCACCGTCAGGGCGATGGCGCCGGCGTCCACGGCGCCGCCGGCGTCGACAGGCGTGATCGGGCCGATCGGCGCAGAATAATCGAAGGCCTTGCCGATCTCCCACGGGCGGCCCTGTTCGCGCATGCGCATCTGCAGATCGCGCCGGGTCATGTCCAGGCCGACCGCGTAGCCGAAGATGTGCGCCTGCGCGTCTTCCGGCGCGATATTGGCGCCGGCCTTGCCGATGGCGACCACCAGTTCGATCTCGTAATGGTAGTTCTCGGTGCGCGGCGGGTAGGGAATCTCGACGCTGGCGCCGGCCGGCACCGGCACGATCGACTGCGCATCGTTCGGTTTGCAGAAGA
>DAMABW010000485.1:0-3663 GCA_031999925.1 Massilia sp.
AGGCAAAAATTCAATCTTCTTCTTGCAAAACGGGTGGAGTCCATAGATACGGTCACGGCCGCCGGTATGAGCGCGCACCGCGTGAACGCATCCCCACCCTCCTGCCGCGTTCCCATTGGTGCTAGACTGCACGCGCCGACCGACTTCCGACGCTCCCGCACTCGATGCCCGATTCAACGCTCTTCAAACACCTTACCGCCGGCACCATCGTCACGGCCACCTGCGTCCTCGGCCTGCTGTATTTCGGCCGCGACGTGCTCGAACCCCTGGCCCTGGCATCGATCCTGAGCCTGGTCCTGGCGCCCCTGATCCGCACCCTGCGCCGCGTCGGCCTGCCGCAGCTGCCGGCCACCCTGCTGTCCGTGGTCCTGGCCGGCACCTGCGTGGTCGGCATCGGCACCATCCTCGCCTTCCAGCTGGTGGCCGTCACGCGCGACCTCCCGCAGTACCGCGCGGCGATCAAATCCAAGGTGGAAAAGGTCCGCGAGATCACCGAGCGTCCCTTCGCGCGCCTCGAGGCCGAACTGAGCGCGGTCACGCCGCAGTTCGCGCCGCCGCCGGCGCCGCCGGTGACGGTCAAGCGCGGCACGCTCACCACCGCCGCGAATCAACCGCTGCCGGTGGAGGTGCGCGCCCCGCGTCCGACCACGCGCGACGCCCTGGCGCGCCTGCTCTCGCTGGTGCTGGGGCCGATCGGCGAGGCCGGCCTGGTGCTGGTGCTGCTGGTCTTCATCCTGCTCGAACACGAATCCCTGCGCGACCGCGCGATCCGGCTCGCCGGCCAGGCCGAGATCGGCCGCACCGTGCGTGCACTGGCCGACGCCACGCGCGGCGTGTCGCGCTTCTTCCTGTCGCAGTTCATCGTGAATCTCACTTTCGGCGCGCTGATCGGCGCGGTGCTGTGGGCCTTCGGCGTGCCGCATGCGCTGCTGTGGGGCGCCCTGAGCGGCCTGATGCGCTTCGTGCCCTACCTCGGCATCATGGCCGCCGGCGCCATGATCGCGGTGTTCGTGGCGGCCATCGACCCGGGCTGGACGCTGGCCCTGTCCTGCGTGGCCGTCTTCGTGGCGCTGGAACTCCTGGTGGCGAACGTGATCGAGCCGAAGGTGTACGGCCACAGTTCCGGCCTGTCGCCGCTGGCCGTGATCGTCTCGGCGCTGTTCTGGGGCGCGCTGTGGGGGCCGATCGGCCTGCTGCTGTCGACGCCGCTGACCTTGTGCCTGGTGGTGGCCGGACGTCATGTGCGGGCATTGGAGCCGGTCACCATCCTGCTTGGCGAAGTGCCGAACGTGACCCACTCGCAGCGCTTCTACCAGCGCGTGCTGAGCGGCGACCGGCGCGCCATCCTCGAAGACGCGCGCAGCTACATCGGGCGCCACGGCCTGGCGCGCTACTGCGACCAGGTGCTGCTGCCCGGCCTGGTGCTGGCCGTGGCCGAGCAGCGCGGCAACGGGATCGACAGCGCGCAGGCAGAACATATCCGCGCCACGATCGCCGACGTCGCCAACGCGCTCACGCCGGTCTCCGCCTACCCCGGCAACCGCCGGCGCCAGCGCGTGTCGCTGCTGGACGCGAATGTCGGCGCCCACCTGCGCAAGATGCGCGAGGAAAAGCTGGGCCGCTGGCAGGGTTCGCTCGACGTGCCCGCGCGCTCGATCGTGCTGTGCGCGGGCCTGGGTACCGAGCGCGACGACCTGCTCACCGAACTGCTGGTGCGCGCCCTGCGCGAAGCCGACATCGACGCGCGCAGCACGGTGGTCGGCGCCGAGCAGGAAAGCCCGGGGCCGGATGCGGCCGACCTGATCTCGACCGTGTTCATCACCTACCCGGTCGAGGCGACGCTGGCGCAGTGGGTGGAGGCGGCGAAGGACCTGCACGCGCGCCTGCCGAACGTGCTGCTGGTGACGATCCGCCTGCCGTTCGGCGAAGCCTCGGTCAGCCAGACCCTGGTGCAGGAACACGTGGACATGGTGCTGCGCTCGTTCGAGGAAAGCCTGGCTTTCGTCGCGCCCGAGCGTACGGCGCAAGCCGCCTGACCCAGGCGGAACGGGGCCTGCGGGCGCGCTTGTGTATCATGCAAGTGCGCCCACCGATACCCTGTCAGCATGACCTATCGTCTCGCCATCTTCGACTTCGACGGCACACTCGCCGACTCGTTTCCCTTTTTTCTCAGCGTGTTCAACCAGATCGCCGACCAGCACGGTTTCCGGCGCATCGACATCACGCAGGTGGAGCGCCTGCGCCACTACGAACCGCGCGACATGATGCGCCACGTCGGCATGCCGCCCTGGAAGCTGCCGCTGGCCGCCGCCAGCTTCAAGACCCTGATGAGCGAGAACGCCGAGCAGGTGCGCCTGTTCCCGCAAGTCGACCACGCGCTGCGCGAACTGGCGCGCGGCAATCTCGAGCTGACCATCGTGTCGTCGAATTCCGAATACAACGTGCGGCAAGTGCTGGGGCCGGAACTGGCCGGCTTGATTAGCCAGTACGAGTGCGGGATGTCGATCTTCGGGAAGACCTCGCGCATCCGCAAGGTGGTGAAGCGCGCCATGGTGGAACCGTCGGCCGCGCTGTACATCGGCGACCAGGCCACCGATGCCGAAGCCGCGCGCAAGGCCGGGGTCGACTTCGCCGCGGTGCACTGGGGCTATGCGCCGATCGAAGTGCTGCGCAAGGTCGATCCGGAGCATGAGTTCGATATGCCGGCGTCGCTGGTGGCGATTTCTACGCTGCAGGCGAATCGCTGATCGTAGGGTGGACGGCTTTGCCGTCCACCCTACGAATCAGGCCTCGCCTGCAAAAAAATACTTCGCATGCTAAACTTTAGCACTCAAACGAATTCCCTCACGGCATGAATCCCCTCGATCAAACCCTGATGCAACTCACCGCTACGCTGACCCACGCGTCGCGCGCCTACAAGGCCATGGCCGACAAGGTCGCCTCGCAGTACAGCCTGTCCCAGGCCACCGCCCTGCCGGTGCTGATCCTCGGCCGCCTCGGCCAGGACGGCGTGCGCCCTGGCGTGCTGGCCGACGCCCTGGGCCTGGAAGCCTCGTCGCTGGTGCGCGTGATCGACCTGCTCATCGAAAACGGCCTGGTCGCACGTCACGAAGACCCGCAAGACCGCCGCGCCAAGCTGCTCCAGCTCACCGCCGACGGCAAGACCCGCGCCGCGCAGATGGAAGAAGCCCTGATCCCCTTCCGCCGCAACCTGTTCGCCGAATTCGCGCAGGCCGATATCGATGCCTGCCTGCGCGTACTGACCGGCCTGCAATCGAAGATCAAGCCTTGCGAGCAACAGCCTGGGGACAAGCAGGCGTGAAGCTCTTCAGCAAGGCCGAAGTCCTGTTTTCGGTAAAAAGTTTCACGGCAGCGATGCTCGCGCTTTACCTGGCGATGCGCATCGGACTGCCGCGTCCATTCTGGGCGCTGATGACGGCCTACATCGTCGGCGCCCCCTTTTCCGGTCCCACCCGCTCGAAGGCCCTGTACCGCTTCGGCGGCACTTTCCTCGGCGCCTTTGCCACGGTGTTGATCGTGCCGGCCTTTGCGAATTCGCCCGAGCTGCTGTCGCTGGCCCTGGCGCTGTGGGTCGGCGGCTGCCTGTACGTGTCGCTGCTGGACCGCACGCCGCGTTCCTATTTCCTGATGCTGGCCGGTTAC
>DAMABW010000486.1:0-3652 GCA_031999925.1 Massilia sp.
CCGTGGTCAAGGCGGAGCTGGCCAACGCAACTGTCGCGCCAACACAGCAGGGTGCGCACGATTGCGCCAGCCGCGATTTTTGCGTGCCGCAGCGTGCTTCACTGAGCCATCCGAACGTAGAATGCATGCTTGTGTTTCTGTCACCTTCGTTGAGGAGCCCCATGTCTTATATGTTGTTGATCCAGGAACCTGTCGGCCAGCGCGCTACCCGCTCCGACCTCGAAGGCCGCGCCCTGTACGAGCGCATGCTGCGCTTCGGCGATGCCTTGCGCGCGGAGGGCGTGCTGCTGGATGCGCAATCGCTGGCGCCGCAGACGCGGGCCACCCGCGTGACGCGCGACGGCGGCCAGGCGCGGGTCGTCGACGGGCCGTTTGCCGAAGCCAAGGAAATGATCGGAGGCTTTTTCCACGTGAACGTGGCCACGCACGAGGAGGCGGTGGCCCTGGCAGCGCGCTGTCCGGCGGCCGAGTGGGCGACGATCGAGGTGCGCGCCCTGGCACCGTGTTACGAAAAATGAGCATGCAGTAAAAATTGTCGGCATCGCGTGTCGATTTCCGGCCCGTCCGTTCGTCGTCTTGGCAAGAACCGGTGTTGACGGGGCAATCGCCCCGGGCCGGGACTCTTTCGACACACAGGAGAACGACCATGCGCTTCATGATCATCGTTAAAGCGACGCCCGAGTCCGAAGCCGGCTGCATGCCGGGCGAAGACTTGCTCAATGCAATGGCCGACTACCACAGCGAACTCGGCCGCGCCGGCGTTTTGCTCGACGCCAGCGGCCTGCACCCGAGCAGCCGCGGCATGCGCATCCGCTATCGAGGCGGCGAACGCACCGTCATCGACGGCCCGTTCACGGAATCGAAGGAAATGATCGCCGGCTTCACCATGATCCAGGTAAGGTCGCGCGAGGAAGCCCTTGAGTGGGCGCGCCGCTTCCCGAACCCGCGCGGCGAAGGGCTGGACGCCGAAATCGAGGTGCGCCAGATCATCGAACTCGACGACTTTCCGGAGACGCCGGCCATCGAGCGCTTCCGCGAACTGGAAGCGGGCAGCCAGCCGCAGCACTAAGCATCGCGAACCTCGACTACCCAGAACAGGGACATCCCATGCATAAGCAGATCTACGTCAACCTGCCGGTGAAGGACATCGGCAAGACCCGCGCATTCTTCGCCGGCCTCGGCTTCACCTTCAACCCGCAGTTCAGTGATGAGCGCGCCCTGTGCATGATCATCGGCGAGAACATCTACGCCATGCTCCTGCAGGAAGCCTACTTCCAGGCCTTCACCAAAGAGCCCGTGGCCGACGCCACGGCGAGTACCGAAGTGCTGACCTGCCTGTCCTGCGACAGCCGCGAACAGGTCGACAGAGTGGTAGCCAAGGCGGTGGCCGGCGGCGGGCGCGCGCCGAACGAGAAGCAAGACCATGGCTTCATGTACTACCACAGCTTCGAAGACCTCGACGGCCATGGCTGGGAGCTGATGTACATGGACCCGAACGCCGTTCCGCCCCAGGCATGACGCAGACCAGCAGCCGGGCCGGCACCGACCAGGCCATCGCCGCGGTCTGGCGCATCGAGTCGGCCAGGATCGTGGCCGGTGTCGCACGCATGGTGCGCGACATCGGCCTGGCCGAGGAACTGGCCGGCGACGCGCTGGTGGCTGCGCTGGAAACCTGGCCGGCCGCCGGCGTGCCCGACAACCCAGGCGCCTGGCTGATGCGCGCGGCAAAGAACGCCGCGCTCGACCGCCTGCGCCGCGACAAGCTGCTCCGGGAAAAGCTCCAGCAGATCGGGCTCGACCTGGAAGCGCGGGAGGCCACCATCGTGCCCGATTTCGTCGACAGCCTGGACGCGGCCCGCAGCGGCCTCGGCGACGACCTGCTGCGCCTGATGTTCATCGCCTGCCACACGGTCCTGTCGAAGGAGGCAAGGCTGGCGCTGACCCTGAAGCTGATCGCCGGCTTGTCGACCCACGAGATCGCGCGCGCCTTCCTGGTGCCGGAGCCGACGATCGCCCAGCGCATCGTCCGCGCCAAGCGCACGCTGGGCCAGGCCGGTGTTCCCTTCGAGTTGCCGCCGCCAGAACAGCTTTCCGAACGTCTGGGCTCGGTGCTTGAGGTGGTCTACCTGGTCTTCAACGAAGGCTACACGGCCACCGCGGGCGACGACTGGATGCGCCCGGCGTTGCTGGACGAAGCCCTGCGCCTGGGCCGCATGCTGGCCGGCCTGGCGCCCGAGGAACCGGAAGCGCATGGCTTGATCGCGCTGATGGAATTGCAGGCCTCGCGCGCCAAGGCCCGTGTCGATGCCGCCGGCCGGCCGGTGCTGCTGCTCGACCAGGATCGCTCGCGCTGGGACAATTTGCTGATCCGGCGCGGTCTGGCTGCGCTGGGCCGTGCCGAGACGCTGGGCGGGCGCCTCCGGCCGTATGCGCTGCAGGCGGCCATCGCGGCCTGCCACGCGCGGGCGTGCACGGCGCAGGAAACCGACTGGTCGAGGATTGCCGAACTGTACGGGGAGCTGGCACGCGTCATGCCGTCGCCGGTGGTCGAACTGAACCGCGCGGTGGCGGTTGGCATGGCCGAGGGTGCGGCAGCCGGGTTGGCCCTGGTCGACCGGCTGGCCGACGATGCGAGCTTGCGGGATTACCAGTGGCTGCCGAGCGTGCGCGGCGACTTGCTGGAAAAGCTGGGGAGGAAAGAAGAAGCCCGCGCCGAATTCACTCGCGCGGCGGCCATGACGACGAATGCCCGCGAACGCGCGCTGCTGGAAGACCGTGCCCGCGCGCAGGATGCTTGAGGCCCGCTACCGAGGCAGGTCCGTAGGGTGGACTCCCGAGTCCACGCGGTACGGCAGGTGCCCGTCGAAATATTTCATGAAGCCTGGCCTGCTTGCGCCGCCATTTGGTTCACACATTGCGGCCTGCCCAGGTACGACAGCGTGGACTCGGGAGTCCACCCTACAAAACCTTTTCAACTCCGCCTCTTCAAGTAAGCGTAGGGTGGGTTCTCGAACCCACCACCGCAACCGCCCCGAACAGGCGAGCGCCAGCCAGCACCGGCGCCGTAAAGCACATCACTCCGCGTGATGCTGCTTCTCGTACTCGTCCGCTTCCGCCTTGGTGGCATGCACGATGCCATCCGGATGCTCCGGCGGCGTGTACAGCGTGTACAGGCGCATCGCTTTGGTTTGCGAGGTATTGATCACATTGTGCTCGGTCCCGGCCGGGATCACGACCGCGACGCCGTCTTCCAGCTTGTGCTCTTCGCCGTCCAGGATCGCCACGCCTTCGCCCGCCTCGACACGGATGAACTGGTCGTGGCCGGTGTGGTGTTCCAGGCCGATCTCTTCGCCCGGCTGCAGCGTCATGATGACCAGCTGGCTGCGCTCGGTTGTGTACAGGACTTCGCGGAAGTTGTTGCCCGCGAGCGTTTTTTCTTCGATGTTGATGCTATAGCCCGACATGATTTCTCCAAAATAAACTGGCGGCGCCGTGTAGTGCGCTGCTCGATCTTGATTGTATAGCAGCGCATTCGCCCCTGCTGGTAGCGGCACTTTCCTTGCCATCGTTGCAAGGTGCCGCGCCGAGAGTGCGGCCCCGCTTATAGCAACCGCGCATGTTTATATGGAAAATTGATCGTTCTTGTATAACT
>DAMABW010000487.1:0-3649 GCA_031999925.1 Massilia sp.
GTGCTGGGCCTGATGTTCGTTCTCTTCAACGCACTGGTCGACGCGGCCTGTGCCTTCATCGATCCGCGCCGCCGGCCGTGACAACAGCATGAGCATGCACTCCCTTTCTTCCGACGACTTTATCGATACCGCGCCGTGGCGGCGCTTCGGCCGCGCGCAGCTGGCCGGCATGGTGCTGCTGGGGGCCATCGGCGGCTTTGCCCTGCTCGGTCCCCCGCTGGTCGGCATCGACCCGGCCGTGCAGCAGCTCGATCGTTACCTGGAAGCGCCGAGCCTTGCGCATCCGCTCGGCTTCGACCAACTCGGGCGCAGCGCCCTGGCCCGCCTGGCCCATGCGGCACGGCTGTCGCTGGCGCTGGCCCTGGTCAGCGTGCTGTCGGCGGCGATTCCCGGCACCCTGCTCGGTTTGCTGGCCGCCTGGCGCGGCGGCTGGCTGGAACGCGTGCTGGCGGCCGTCGCCGACGCCGTGCTGGCCCTGCCCGGCCTGCTGCTGGTGCTGCTGCTGGCGGCCTTTGCGCCGGGCGGCTTCTGGCCGCTGTACGTCGGCATCTCGCTGGCGCTGTGGGTCGAATACTTCCGCGTGGTGCGCGCCGCCACGCGCATCCTGATGGCCAGCCCGCACGTGGAAGCGGCGCGCCTGCTCGGCTTCGGCCCGCTCCACATCGTGCGCCGCCACCTGCTGCCGGAACTGCTGCCGCGCCTGTTCACCCTGATGCGCTTCGGCTTTGCCGGCGCGGTGCTGGCGATGTCGGCGCTGGGCTTCGTCGGCGTCGGCCTGCAGCCGCCGACCGCGGAACTGGGCGTGATGATGATCGAACTGCTGCCGTATTACGGCGAGGCGCCCTGGCTGATCGGCGCGCCGGTGCTGCTGCTGTTCCTGACCTTGCTCGGCCTGCTCCTGCTGTCGCCGGAACAGGAGGCCGCATGAACACACGCTCGACGATGCCGGCGCTGGCGGTCGAGGGCTTGCGCGTGCTGCATGGCGCGCAGGCGCTGGTGCGCGATGCGACGTTCGCGATCCCGCCGGGCGGCGTGCTGACGCAGCTGGGCGAGAGCGGTTCGGGGAAATCGTTGCTGGCGCAAGCCATCATGGGCAATCTGCCGGCCTCCCTGCGCGCCGAGGGCCGCGTGGCGATCGGCGGCGAGACCACGAACGCCCATGACGCGCGCAGCCGCCATGCGCTCTGGGGCCGGCGCCTGGCCCTGCTGCCGCAGGAACCCTGGCTGGCGCTGGATCCGACCATGAAGGTGGGCGCGCAGGTGGCGGAGACCTACGAACTGGTGGCCGGCGGGCGCCGTGGCGATGCGCATGTTCGCGCCGAACGCGCGCTGGCATCGCTCGGCCTGGCCGACGCCTCGCACAAGTACCCGTTCATGATCTCGGGCGGCATGGCCCAGCGCGTCGCCTTCCTGGCCACGCACGCGGCCGGCGCGCCACTGATGATCGTCGACGAACCGACCAAGGGCCTCGATGCCGACCGCCGCGGCGAGGTGCTGGACCTGCTGCGCGCCGCCCGGCGCGAGGGCATGAGCCTGCTCTGCATCACCCACGACATCTGGCTGGCGCGCGCGCTGGGCGGGCAACTGGCGGTGATGCGCAAGGGCGAGGTGGTCGAACAGGGCGACGCCGCCGCGCTGCTGGCGGCGCCGCGGCACGACTACACGCGGCGCCTGCTGGCGGCCGATCCGGCCAACTGGCCCGGGCCGCCGGCGCCGCCAGCGTTTGGCGCGGCCTGCGCTCCCGCACCGCTGGTGCGCATCGAGGGCGTCGCCAAGGCCTATGGCCGGCAAGCCCTGTTCGCCGGCATCGATGCCAGCATCGGCGCCGGCGAGATCGTGGCCGTCAGCGGCCCCAGCGGCTCGGGCAAGACCACCTTCGGCAACATCGTGCTCGGCCTGACAAAGCCGGACCGCGGGCGCGTGCTGCGTGCGGCCGGCCTGGCGCCGACCGCCTTCCAGAAGATCCAGCAAGACCCCGGCGCCGCCTTTGCTCCGCGCGTCACGCTGCGCCAGTCGCTGCGCGACCTGGTGCGGCTGCACCGGCTGGACTGGGCGAAACTGGAAACACTGCTGGCGCGCATGGGCCTGGCGCCGGCCCTGCTCGATCGCCTGCCGCACCAGGTGTCGGGCGGCGAACTGCAGCGCATCGCGCTGGCGCGCGTGCTGCTGATGCGGCCGGCGCTGATCTTCGCCGACGAGCCGACCTCGCGCCTGGACCCGGTCACGCAGCGGGAGGTGTTTGCGCTGTTGACCGAACACGTGGCGGCCAGCGGCTGCGCGCTGCTGCTGGTCACGCACGACATCGATATCGCGAACAGCGTGGCCAGCCGGCGCATCGTACTGGACTAGATTGTCCGCTTCAGCGCCTGCAAGCCGGCCCCCTTGCGCCGGTACAGGTCGGGCGCGCGGTGCTGCCCGCCCTTGCGGCGCTGGCCGGTCGGCTCGATCATGTCCTCGTCCAGCACCTTCTTGCGAAACGCGGCGATGTTGGTCGCCGATCCGGTCACCTGCTCGTACACCGCGTGCAGTTCCGGGATCGTGAATTCCGGCGGCAGCAGGAAGGTCAGCAGCGACGAATAGGTCGACTTGTTGCGCAGGCGCTGGATGGCCATGTCGGCGATGGCATTGTGATCGAACGGCAGGTCGGGAATGCCGTCCGCCGCCACCCATTCCAGTCCCTCGACCCGGGTCTGTTCCAGCACGCTTTCCGGCACCAGCGAGTAGTACGCGACCGACAGCGACCAGCGGCGCGGATCGCGCAGCCGTCCGGAAAAGGTGTACAGCTGCTCCATGTAGGGCGGATCGAAACCGAGCTTGGTGCGCACGACGCGGCTGGCGGCGTCCTGCGTGTTCTCGTCCTCGTCGGTGTGGATGACGCCGCCGGGCAGCGCCAGCGCGCCGAAATACGGCTCGTCCCGGTTCTTGCGCGTGGCCAGCAACAGCGACAGCCGCCCTTCCCGGATGGTAAAGAGCGTGACATCGACCAGGGCCAGCGGATCTTCGTATCGTTTCATGATGATTGTCAGCTGCGATAAACGTGAAGATCATACGATACCTCGTCATTGTTGCAATGAAGAATGAATAGTGAGCATGTTAGTTGTTAGTTGCGTTTTACGATAAACATGCTAGTATCTATTTCATCGAAGGAGGAAAACGCATGGTCACCGATCTCTCGAACCTGTCCGCAGCGAGCCTGCTGGCCATTCCCGAGCACAGCCCGGAGCGCCTGTTCGGCGGCGGCGCCGACGACATCAAGAAGGCCTTTCGACTGCTGGCGATGAAATGGCATCCCGACCGCAACAGCGAAGCCGGCGCGCGCCAGGTCTTCCAGCATATCAAATGCCTCTACGAGAAAAGCGAGGAAAGGCTGGAGGCGCGCCGCGGTGGCGTCCTGCAGTTGGCCGCGGTCGACGGCAGGCACTACGAGATCAACTACCTGCGCTGCCACCGCTTCGAACTCGGCAGCATGTACGTGGCCGGCACGGTGGCCGCCTTTGTCATCGATCTCGCGCACGCCGACCTGGTGGAAGCCGCCGAGCGCACGATCAGGAACCTGGACTACGCCGACGACAGGATGCGGCAACAGATCGCGCCGCACCTGCCCGCCTGCCCTTTCGCCGGCGGCTTCCGCACCGCGCATGCCTGGGTC
>DAMABW010000488.1:0-3644 GCA_031999925.1 Massilia sp.
GTAGGCCTTGCCATTGATGTCGAGCGTGACCGGCCGCAGCGGTATCGCAGGGACGGCGGCAGCCGTTTCCGGGGCGGCGCCGGCCTGGGGCAGGTGCGCGACGGCCGCCGCGGCCACCGCCGTTTGCAGGAAGCCGCGGCGCGACACCGCCAGCGCATCGTCAAGGCAATCACCGGGCGTCTGGTCCGGCGGAAGTTCGTTCGACATGATGGTCTTTCGCATGGCATGCAGGAAGAGCCATTATCCCGGCCGAGTCGGTGCGCTCCGTTAGGCCACACACATAGCCGGGCTTGTTGGGATAAGCAGACAGGTCCGGGCATCAAATCGTGCGCGCGCCGCGTACCGATTTTTATGCATCCGCCTCAGGAACTATATCCCTGCCGATTGTCTTACGACGTAAGACCATGCTTCCAGTTTGATAACGATTGGAAAAGCCGTGCTCTAGATACAGGGCGCGAATGCATTGCAGGCGACCAGGGGAAGATCATGAAAGCAAAGACATCCAAAGGCGCAGCATCCATGCCGGACGGTAACGGCTCAGGCGACACCGCAACGGTGTCAGGCGCGTCCGACGCGAACGGTGCAATCGGCAACATGATGCCGAACGACGGCAACGCCAATCTGGCGCTAGATGAGCGCGGCATGCCCGGCATCACCAGGCGCGCGCCCACGGGCGGGATGCCGTCCGGCCGCATGGAAACGAAGCAGGGCGGCCGCGGCCGCGAATTCGACATGCCGGCAGGCGGCATGGGCAATGGCAGCATCGGCCTCGAGGATGTCGTCGGCGGCGGGTCGGGCGGCGGCTTCGGCGGGGCCGGTGGGGGAGGGGGCGACGGCAGCGGCCCGCCGCAAGTGCGCAAGTGCGGGACGATGGACGTGCACCGGCGCCTGCTGTCGACGAACGCTGAATATGCGCGCCGGCGCGACGAGATCGAAATCGAGGCGGCGCGCTACGAAACCGGCGACGCCAGCGCGCAGCGTACCGGCATCACGCGCATTCCGGTCGTGGTGCACGTGGTCTGGAACACGCCGGCGCAAAACATCCCGGATGCGCAGGTCGCCAGCCAGATCGACGTGCTGAACCGCGACTTCCGCCGCACCAACCCGGATGTCAGCTCGACGCCCGCTCCCTTCCTGCCCCTGGCGGCCGATTCGCGCATCGAATTCTTCCTGGCGACCACCGATCCGTCCGGCGCACCGACCTCCGGCATCGAACGGCGCCAGACCTCGGTGACATCTTTCAACGACAATGATGCTGTCAAGTCCACGGCCGGCGGTGGCCTGAACGCCTGGCCGGCGGCAAACTACCTGAACGTCTGGGTCTGCCCGCTCGGCGGCGGTCTGCTAGGCTACGCCCAGTTCCCCGGCGGCCCGGCCGCCACCGACGGCGTCGTCATCCTGCACTCGGCCTTCGGCACGACCGGCACCGCCGCGGCACCCTTCAACCTGGGACGCACGGCGACCCACGAAGTCGGGCACTGGCTCAATCTCAACCACATCTGGGGCGACGACGGCACCGGCTGCAGCGGCACCGACAACGTGGCCGACACTCCGAACCAGGGTGGCGCCAATACCGGCGCGCCCAGCTTCCCGCATGTCTCGTGCAGCAATGGGCCGAACGGCGACATGTTCATGAATTATATGGACTACGTCGACGACCGGGCCATGGTGATGTTCTCCGCCGGCCAGGTTGCACGCATGCAGGCATGCCTCGACGGCGTGCGTAGTTCGATCGGCAGCAGCGCCGGCGCCATCCGCCCCAGTTCCTCGCCCGTCGTCGCCTGGGGGCCGAGCCGGCTCGACGCCTTTGTGCTCGGCACCGACCGCGCCCTGTATCACAAGTGGTGGAACGGTTCCGCATGGGGGCCATCCGTCACCGGTTACGAAAACATGGGCGGCGTGTGCACCAGCGTGCCGCAGGCCGTGGCCTGGGGACCGAACCGGCTCGACGTGTTCGTCACCGGTACCGACAGCGCGCTGTATCACAAGTGGTGGAACGGCTCCGCATGGGGACCCTCGCTGACCGGTTACGAGTTCATGGGCGGCGCCTGCGTAGACGACCCGCGCATCGTCAGTTGGGGACCGAACCGGCTCGACGTCTTTGTGCTCGGAACGAACCGGGCGCTGTTCCACAAGTGGTATAACGGCTCGGCCTGGGGACCCTCGCTGACGAGTTACGAAAACCTGGGCGGCGTCTGCGTCGGCCAACCGGAGATCGTGGCCTGGGGACCCGACCGTCTCGACATCTTCGTGATCGGCACCGACCGTGCCCTGTATCACAAGTGGTGGAACGGCAGCTCCTGGGGGCCGTCGATCACAGGCTACGAAAACCTGGGTGGCGTGTGCACCTCGCCACCGAAGGTCGTCTCCTGGGGGCCGAATCGCCTGGACATCTTCGTCACCGGCACCGACGGCGCGCTCTACCACAAATGGTGGAACGGTTCCGCCTGGGGGCCGTCGATCAAGGGCTTCGAGCGGCTTGGTGGCGTGTGTATCGAGCAACCGGAAGTGGTCGCGTGGGGACCGAACCGCCTGGATATCTTCGTCATCGGCACCGACAGCGCGCTGTACCATAAATGGTGGAACGGCTCGGCCTGGGGGCCGTCGATCACCGGCTACGAAAACATGGGCGGCACCTGCACCTCGCAACCGCGCGTCGTCGCGTGGGGACCGAATCGTCTCGACGTCTTCGTCACCGGCACCGACAGCGCCCTGTATCACAAGTGGTGGAACGGCTCGGCCTGGGGGCCATCGCTGACCGGATACGAGTTCATGGGCGGCGTCATCTCCGCGTTCAGGACCGAAGAGGCTGCGGAAGAGCCGGTCGAGATGCCGATGACGCTGCAAGACGGCGGCTCCCAGAGCTTGATCGCGAGCGCATGATGGGCAACGGACAAACAGGTGGGCTCAGCGGAACCTGGGCTCACTCCTTTGAGGAGGACGAGGGCGATGTGCAGGTCTATCGTCCTCACGACACCTTTCCGTTCCCGCCGAGCCGGCAAGGACGGGAGACCCTGGACTTTCGCGGCGCTGGCCGGGTGGTCAGCGGCATGCCGGGACCTGACGACCGGCAGCAGCGTTCCGCTGCGGAGCTGACACCGTTGGGGATGAACCGTTTTCGCCTCGGCGACACGCGCGTGATTGAGGTGCTCGAATCCGGGCCCGACGTCTTGAAGCTCAGGCCGGCTTAACGCTTGGGTTTCTTCCAGGGGAGGGTGGGGGCTGTCTGTCAGGCAGTTCCTTGTTTGCTCGCCGACTGGGCGTGCACTTGCCTCCAGCGAGATCCCCCCGATTACCGGAACCGCCGGTTAGGCAAGTGCCGCCCAGTTCTGACGTGACCTTGTAGATGGACAGGCTTGCGGCTGACTTGCGTAGGACCGTGAAAACATCTGAACGGTTCCTTCTTTCTTATCGGCTGGTCACTTGAATATTGCTGGGATGAATCAGAATGCTGTCATGGCGATGAAACAAAGCCCTTGCGGCGGGTATGGCGCTTTGCTATAGTCCTGTTCCCCAACGCAACGCCAGTGCAAACCGGTAGATGCGAAAGGGGAAAAGAAATAAAGAAGTTGACGACGCAAACGAAACACTGCATAATCTCACTTCTCTGCTGCTGACAAACAAAACGATTTGTCGAAACGCAG
>DAMABW010000489.1:0-3642 GCA_031999925.1 Massilia sp.
GACAGGCCATTGTAGACCAGCGCCACCGGCACCTCGTCGACCACCATGTCGGCGGTCTCGGCCAGTACGCCGCCGCGCATGCGCAGCACGCCCCGCGAACGGGCAGTCGGCACAGAAACGTCCTCTTCCGAGTTAATCAGATTTGTCATTTTTTTAACGCAATCGCATAAAATTGCGTTTCAGGCATTGTGGAAACTACGTATTTGAGCAGTTTAGAGGGAATATTCATCAATTTTAGCATTCATCAGTGTATGTCCAAGGTGTAAGCTAGCGCCCTCGTTTCCTGTGAGAAGGATTTTTGATGAACCAGATGTCTCGCCGCCAGTTCCTTAAGGTATCTGGCGCCACCATCGCGGGTTCGAGCCTGGCGCTGCTCGGCTTTGCTCCGGCTACGGCACTTGCCGAAGTCCGGCAGTACAAGCTCGCCCGCACCACCGAAACCCGTCAAACCTGCCCGTACTGCTCCGTCGGTTGCGGCATCCTGATGTACGGCCTTGGCGATGGCGCCAAGAACGCCGCCGCATCCATTATCCACATCGAAGGCGATCCCGACCACCCGGTTAACCGCGGCACCCTGTGCCCGAAGGGCGCTTCCCTCGTGGACTTCATCCACAGCCCGAGCCGACTGCTCGAGCCGGAATACCGCAAGCCGGGCGGCACCGAATGGACCAAGATTTCCTGGGACCAGGCGCTGGACCGCATCGCTACGCTGATGAAGGAAGACCGCGACGCCAACTTCGTCGAGAAGACGGCAGACGGCAAGGTCGTGAACCGCTGGCTGACCACCGGCATGCTGGCCGCTTCGGCCGGCAGCAACGAAACCGGATACATCACCCACAAGACCGTGCGGTCTTTGGGCATGCTGACGTTCGATAACCAGGCGCGTGTTTGACACGGTCCGACGGTGGCAGGTCTTGCCCCGACGTTTGGCCGTGGAGCGATGACGAATCACTGGGTCGACATCAAGAATGCAGATGTCATCCTCGTCATGGGCGGCAATGCCGCTGAAGCACACCCTTGTGGTTTCAAATGGGTCACCGAAGCAAAGGCCCACAATAAAGCGAAGCTGGTCGTGGTCGACCCGCGCTTTACCCGTACCGCGTCCGTTGCAGACTATTACGTCGCGACGCGTACCGGCACGGACATCGTGTTCCTGGGCGCGATCGTCAACTACCTGCTGACGACCGACAAGATCCAGCACGAATACGTCCGCAATTACACGGACATGCCTTTCATCGTGCGCGAAGATTTCGCCTTCAATGACGGCATTTATTCCGGCTACGATGAAGCAGCCGGCAAATACGCAGACAAATCGAGCTGGAACTACGAGATCGGCGAAGACGGTTACGCCAAGGTCGACCCGACCCTGAGCCACCCGCGCTGCGTGTACCAGCTGATGAAGAAACACTATTCCCGTTACACGACGGAGATGGTGGAAAAGATTTGCGGCGTCTCGCCTGCGCAGTTCCAGAAGGTTGCCGATGCCCTGGCGTCGACCGCCGTGCCTGGCCGCGCCGGTACTATCCTGTACGCACTGGGCTGGACCCACCACTCTACTGGCGCCCAGACCATTCGCCTCGGCGCCATGGTCCAGCTGCTGCTGGGTAACATGGGTATCGCCGGCGGCGGCATGAACGCGCTGCGCGGCCACTCGAACATCCAGGGCCTGACCGACCTCGGCCTGATGTCGAACCTGCTGCCGGGCTACATGACCCTGCCGAACGAAGCCGAACAGGACTTCGACGCCTACATCAAGGCGCGTGCACCGCAGGCCCTGCGTCCGAACCAGCTCAGCTACTGGAGCAACTACAAGAAGTTCCACGTCTCCTTCATGAAGTCGTGGTGGGGCGATGCCGCGACCCAGGAAAACAACTTCGCCTTCGACTACCTGCCGAAGCTGGACAAGCCGTACGACTTGCTGCAAGCCATCGAGCTGATGAACCAGGGCAAGATGAACGGTTACATCTGCCAGGGCTTCAACGTGCTGGCGTCTGCCCCGAATAAAGCCAAGGTGCAGGCCGGTCTGTCGAAGCTGAAGTTCCTGGTCGTGATGGACCCGCTGGAAACGGAAACGGCCGAGTTCTGGAAGCCGCACGGCGAATTCCACGACGTCGACCCGGCCCAGATCCAGACCGAAGTCTTCCGTCTGCCGACCACCTGCTTCGCCGAAGAACGCGGCTCGCTGGTCTCGTCCTCGCGCGTGCTGCAGTGGCACTGGCAAGGCGCGGAACCGCCAGGCAAGGCACGGTCGGACATCGAGATCATGTCGGAACTGTTCCTGCGCATGAAGGGCGCCTACCAGAAGGATGGCGGCAAGTTCCCGGATCCGATCCTGAATCTGACCTGGAACTACGCCCGTCCGCACAGCCCGACCCCGGAAGAACTCGCCATGGAGTTCAACGGCAAGGCGCTGGCCGACGTGCTCGACCCGAAAGATCCGACCAAAGTGTTGGCGAAGAAGGGCGAGCAACTGGCAGGCTTTGCGCAACTGCGCGACGACGGTTCCACCGCGTCGGGCTGCTGGATCTTCGCGGGCTCGTGGACGCAAGCCGGTAACCAGATGGGCCGCCGCGACAACAGCGACCCGACCGGCATCGGCAACACGCTGAACTGGGCCTGGGCCTGGCCGGCGAACCGCCGCGTGCTGTACAACCGCGCGTCCTGCGATACGCAGGGTAAGCCGTTCGATCCGAAGCGCAAGCTGATCGGCTGGAACGGTGCGGCCTGGACCGGCGCCGACGTGCCCGACTTCAAGGTCGACGAGAACCCGGTGGGCGGCATGAACCCGTTCATCATGAATGCCGAAGGCGTGGCGCGCTTCTTTGCCCGCGGCATGATGAACGAGGGTCCCTTCCCCGAGCACTACGAGCCGTTCGAGAATCCGGTTGGCAAGAACCTGATGCACCCGAACAATGCCCGTGCGACCAGCAACCCTGGCGCACGCGTCTTCCCGGAAGACCGCAAGCAGATGGGTACGGCGGCCGACTTCCCGATCGTGGCGACCACCTATCGCCTGACCGAGCACTTCCACACCTGGACCAAGCATGCTCGCCTGAACGCGATCATCCAGCCGGAACAGTTCGTGGAAATCGGCGAAGCCCATGCCAAGACGATTGGCGTGGTGGCGGGCGACCATGTGAAAGTCACGTCGAAACGCGGCCACATCATCGCCAAGTGCATCGTCACCAAGCGTATCAAGGCATTGAAGATCGACGGCAAGGAAACCTTCACCATCGGTATCCCGATTCACTTTGGCTTCAAGGGACTGACCAAGCCTGGTTATTTGACCAACACCCTGACCCCCGTTGTGGGCGACGGTAACTCGCAGACACCGGAATTCAAGTCCTTCCTGGTGAAAGTCGAGAAGGCTTGAGGACCGGAGAATAGATATGGCACTACAATCGTTGGACATCAAACGGGTCTCGGCCACCACCGTGACCCCGCCTACCGCGCGTTCGCCGGTGGGCGGCAGCGTCGCCAAGCTGATCGACGCCTCGAAATGCATCGGCTGCAAGGCTTGCCAGACCGCCTGCATGGAGTGGAACGACATCCGCGACGAAGTGGGCGTGAACTCGGGCATCTATGACAACCCGACCGACCTGACCCCGAAGTCGTGGACGGTGATGCGTTTCGCCGAGCACG
>DAMABW010000490.1:0-3636 GCA_031999925.1 Massilia sp.
GCAACCGTCGTGGTCACCGCGTCGGCCGATGCATCCGCCCAGGGCTTGCCGTCGGCGTATGCGGGCGGCCAGGTGGCGCGCGGCGGGCGCATCGGTTTGCTCGGCAACGTGGACATGATGGACACGCCGTTCAACACCACCAATTACACGCTGGGCGTGATCCAGGACCAGCAGGCGCGCAGCGTCGCCGACGTCGTGCAGAACGACCCGTCAGTGCGCGTGGCGCGCGGCTCCGGCAACTTCCAGGAGCTGTACGTGATCCGCGGCTTCGCCGTCAATTCGGATGACCTGGCCTATAACGGCCTGTTCGGCCTGCTGCCACGCCAGTTCGTGTCGGCCGAACTGCTGGAGCGCGTGGAAGTGTTCCGTGGCGCCAGCGCCTTTGTCAACGGCGCGGCGCCGGGCGGCGGCGGGATCGGCGGCACCATCAATTTGCTGCCGAAGCGCGCGGCCAGCCGGCCGCTGACGCAAGTCACCGTCGGTGTCGAATCGGGCGGCCAGGCCTACGTGGCGGCCGACGTCTCGCGCCGCTTCGGCGAAGGCGAGCGCCTGGGCCTGCGCGTGAACGCCGCCCACCGTGACGGCGACACCGCCGTCGACCGCGAATCGCGCAAGCTCGATGTGATCGCGGTCGGCATGGACTACCGCGGCGATGGCTACCGGCTGTCGGCCGACATCGGTTACCAGGACCACTCGCTGAACAGCCCGCGCCCGAACGTGACCCTGCTGGCCGCCGTGCCGATGATCGCGCCGCCTTCGCCGACCCGCAATTTCGCCCAGCCCTGGACCGTCTCCAGCGAACACGACACCTTCGGCACCGTGCGCGGCGAAGTCGATCTGGCGCAGGACGTCGTGGCCTGGGCCGCCTTTGGCGCGCGCAGCGGCGACGAATACAACGAACTGGCGTCGCCACGGGTCAGCAATGCCGACGGCACGACCAGCATGTCGCGCTTCGACAACGTGCGCCACGATAACGTACGCACCGGCGAACTCGGCGTGCGCGGCACGCTGCGTACCGGCGGCGTCAAGCACACGGTCAGCGCAACCGCCTCCGCCTTCTCGCTCGATTCGCGTAACGGCTACGCCACCGGCCCGGCCCAGATCACCAACATCTACCGCCCGGTCGACTACCCTTCCGTCACGCCGACGCCAACGGTGGGCGGCAGCATGAGCGATCCCCTGCTCACCGCCACCAGCGACCTGGCGAGCTACGCAATCGCCGACACGCTGGCGATGCTGGACGACAGCGTGCTGCTGACGGTCGGCGTGCGCCACCAGCGCATCCGCTCGGGCAGCTTCAGCTACACCACCGGCGCACGCATCGGGCGCTACGACGAAACGGCGAACACCCCGGTGGCCGGCCTGGTCTACAAGCCGGTCAAGGGCGTGTCGCTGTATGCCAACTATATCGAGGCGCTGCAGCCTGGCCCCGTTGCGGCAGGCACGGATATCGACAACGTGGGCGAGGCATTCGCGCCCTACCGCTCGCGGCAGAAGGAAGTCGGCGTCAAATACGACGCTGGCAAGCTCGGCATGAGTGCGGCGCTGTTCACGGTCGCGCAGCCCTCGGCCTACGTCGTGAATCGCCGGTTCGGCGTCTTTGGCGAGCAGCGCAACCGCGGCCTGGAACTGTCGGTGTTCGGCGTGCCGACGCGCGGCGTGCGCGTGCTGGGCGGCCTGACGCTGCTCGATACCGAACAGGTCAGCACCTTAAATGGGGTCAACCAGGGCAAGGATGCGATCGGCGTGCCGAAGACCCAGCTGAACCTCGGCAGCGAGTGGGATGTGCCTTACGTCGATGGCCTGACCGTGGATGCGCGTGCGGTGTACACGGCGTCCCAGTTCGCCGACGGCGCGAATACGAAAGAGGTGCCATCGTGGGCCCGCTTCGACCTGGGCGCCAGTTACGCGATGCGCATCATGGACCGTGCGGTTACGCTGCGCGCGCGCGTGAACAACGTGGCGGACCGGAGCTACTGGGCGTCGGCTGGCGGGTTCCCGGGTAGCGGCTATCTGGTGGTCGGGGCGCCGCGCACGTTTGCGCTGACGGGTACCGTTAATTTCTGAGGCAGTGAGTCAACCCTAAAAAAACAGCAGCCATTGGCTGCTGTTTTTGTTCGTGCCGCCATTGATCATGCCCGGTCAGAAGGCATGACGGATGCCGACGTTATACGCCTTGTCGCCGGTACCGGCGTTCGAGTTATTGCCGACGGTGTAACCGGCGCCGTTCTTGTTGACGATCTTGCCGTACGACGTGTAGATGCCGGTACGCTTGGACAGTGAATACAGGTAGCCCACCGCATACTGGGCCGCATCCTGGTTGAATGCCGTCTTGTCGTCCTTGCGGATGTACGACGCCATGACCGTGCCCGAGCCGACCGGAATACTGGCGCCGACCAGCATGTCGTTGCCTTTCAGGCTGGGCTGGAAATCGCGGCCGTAGGGGCGCGGCGTCGAGTTGTTCAGCGGTGCGCTGTTCAAACCCTCGTCGTCGGAATAGGCAAAGTACATCTTGACGATGCGGAAATCGTAATTCGCCACGAGCATGATGTTGCGTCCGCTCGGGTTGTCGACGCTGGCCGTGTCGTTGTTGCGGTTGTTGTAGGTGAGGCGGGCATTTAGCGGGCCGCCGGTGTAGTTGAGGCTCAGGTTGATTTGGCGCTGGGCCTTGCTGTTGCCGGAGACCTCGCCGAGCGCATACAGGACATTCGCATTGAAACCGTTCCAGTTCGGGCTGGTATACAGGATCGAATTATCGGCGCGCAGGTTGGCGCCGGCGACCGGGAACAAATTCTTGGCGCTGCCCGAGTAACCGCTGCCGAAGGGGTCGCCCACCTGCCCCAGCGCGTTATAGGTCGGCGTGTACTGGCGGCCGACGGTGATCGCACCGAGCTGCCTGCTCTCCAGGCCGACGAAGGCCTGGCGATTGAAGGCTTTGCCGGCCGCGTCCTGGGCGCCGGTATCGATCAGGATGCCGGCTTCCAGCGTGAACACGGCTGCCACGCCGCCGCCCAGGTCTTCCTTGCCCTTGAAGCCCAGGCGCGAGGCGGTGCCCACGCCGCTGCTCAGTTTGGTCGAACTGCCGGCGGCGCCGCCGCTTTCGCGGACCAGGCCAGCGTCGGTCAGGCCGTAGAGCGTGATGTTCGATTGCGCCAGCGCGCCGTTGGCGAGCGTGAGCAGGATAGCGGCGGGAATGAGTCGGGATGTCTTCATGTTGTCTCCTTGTTTTTATGCGAAAAGCAGCCGGCGCGGCGTGTGGCGGCGCCGCGCGGCCAAGGGGCGGCCTGCCCCGGGGACGGGCAAACGCCAAATACGGTGGGATGGAAAGCCGGACTTACTCGATTTCGATGTCGAGCAGGGCGGAACTCAGGGATTTGCCGTGGGCGTCCAGCGCCAGCGAGCGCGTCACACCGCCGCCGAGGGCGTTTTGCATGACGAAGTTCATCGCGCCCAACTGGGGCAACAGGTAGCGCTGCACATCGCCGTGCACGACGCCCGCGAAATGCGCCTTTACCCGCTCGGCCGTCACCTGCTTTTCCAGCAGCGGGTAATCCTCAGGGCGGTAGGCGATCAGCGACAGGTTCGAGATGTCGCCCTTGTCGCCGGCGCGGGAATGGGCAATGTCACGTAGCTTCA
>DAMABW010000491.1:0-3624 GCA_031999925.1 Massilia sp.
GATCATCAGCAGGAAGCTCAGGCACAGCACCACCACGGTCGGGTGGGCATTCACGAAGCGGGTCAAGGGCTTGGAGGCGAACAGCATCACGCCCATCGACACCACCACGGCCGCCATCATGACGCCGAGTTCGTCGACCATGCCGACCGCCGTGATCACCGAGTCGAGCGAGAACACGGCGTCGAGCGCGATGATCTGGGCCACCACCACGCCGAAGGCGGAGAATTCGGTCGGGCCCGCCTGCGCATGGGTCTTGCCCTCCACCCGCTCGTGCAGTTCCACCGTCGCCTTGAACAGCAAGAACAGGCCGCCCAGCAGCAGGATCAGGTCGCGTCCGGAAAAACTCAGGCTGCCCACCGTGAACAGCGGCTCGGTCAGCGACACGATCCAGGAGATCATGGTGAGCAGGCCCAGGCGCATCAGCATCGCCAGGCTCAGGCCCAGCAGGCGCGCCTTGTCGCGCTGGTGCGGCGGCAGCTTTTCGGCCAGGATGGCAATGAAAATCAGGTTGTCGATGCCGAGGACGATCTCGAGCACGACGAGGGTCAGGAAACCCACCCAGATGTTCGGATCGGAAAGCCATTCCATGGTGCCTGCCCCGCTTGTGGTTGGATGAGCGATTGTAATGATCTTGGCGCTTGCCGGTCGCACGCAACCGGCGCGCAGGCGGTATCATTACGCCTCAGTTGCGCGAATGCCGATCCCGCACGCTTTTTCCACCTCCAATCTCACAGACGAGCGCATGACCCAGGCCGACGATCACGACCAGGATTACCAGAGCCGGCGCCAGTTCGCCGCGCTGTTCCAGGAGGCGCCGATGTGCATGGCCCTGCTGCATGGACCCGCGCACCAGGTGGAGTTCGTCAACCCCGGCTACCAGCGCCTGGTCGGCGCGCGCGACATCGTTGGCCGGCCCATCGCCGAGGCGCTGGACGACGCCGCCACCCAGGGCTACGTCCACATCCTCGACCAGGTCTACCGCGAAGGCCTGCCCTACGCGGCCAACGGCGCCCGCTATGTGGTACAGGCGGTCCCTGGCGGCCCGGCCATCGAACGCTACGTCGACTTCGTGTTCCAGCCGGTGCGCGGCCGTTCCGGCGAGGTCGGCGGCGTCCTGGTGCTCGGTTCCGACGTCACCGAGCGCGTGCTCGGCGAACGGCGGCGCGATGCCCTGGCGCGCCTGACCGACGCCCTGCGCGACTTGCGCACGCCCGAGGACATTACCTATTGCGCCGCGCGCATCCTGGGCGAGACCCTGGGCGCCAGCCGCGCCGGCTTCGGCCTGATCGGGGCCGCCGGCGACACCGTGCACATCGACCGCGACTGGTGCGCCGAGGGCGTCGAGAGCCTGGCCGGCGCCATCGACCTGCGCCAGTTCGGCAATTTCATCGACGAGCTGCGCGCCAACCGGCCGGTGGTGATCCGCGATGCCGGCGCCGACCCGCGCACCCAGGAAGCGGCCGAATCGCTGGCCGCGCTGAGCGCGACCGCCTTTGTCGACCTGCCGGTGGTCGAGGACGACCAGCTGGCGGCCCTGATCTTCGTGAACGCCGCTGGCCCGCGCGACTGGTCGCCGCAAGACCTTGCCTTGATGCGCGAAGTGGCCGAGCGCACCCATACCGCCAGCCAGCGCCTGCGCACCGAGATCGCCCTGGCCGCCAGCGAAGCGATGTTCCGCACCATCACCAACGCCATGCCGCAGATGGTGTGGTCGACCCTGCCCGACGGCTTCCACGACTACTACAACGACCCTTGGTACGAGTTCACCGGCATGGTCCCGGGCAGCACCGACGGTGTCCACTGGGCCGACGTGTTCCACCCCGACGACCGCGACCGCGCCTGGCACGCCTGGCGCCACAGCCTGGCCACGGGCGACACCTACGAGATCCAGTACCGCCTGCGCGACCGCCACGGCAACTACCGCTGGGTGCTGGGGCGCGCGCTGCCGGTACGCGACGACAGCGGCGCCATCGTGCGCTGGATGGGCACCTGCACCGACATCGACGACCAGAAGATGGCCGAACACGCCCTGCGCCTGGCGAACCAGCGCAAGGACGATTTCCTGGCCATGCTGGCGCACGAACTGCGCAACCCGCTGGCGCCGATCAGCACCGCGGCCCAGGTGCTGCGCCTGCGCCAGGGCGACGCCGCCTACGCGCTGCGCGCCGGCGAGATCATCGAGCGCCAGGTGCGCCACATGACGGAACTGGTCGACGACTTGCTGGACGTGTCGCGCGTGACGCGCGGGCTGGTGCAGATGGAACGCGAGCCGGTGGAACTGCGCGCGGTGGTGGACAGCGCGGTGGAACAGGTGCGTCCGCTGATCGAGGCGCGCCACCATGCGCTGGCGGTGGATTTGCCGGATGGGCCGGTGTTCGTGTCCGGCGACCGCACGCGCCTGGTACAGGCGGTGTCGAATTTGCTGAACAACGCCGCCAAGTACACCCAGCAGCACGGCAGCCTGCGCGTGGCCCTGCTGGTGCAGGACGGGCAGGCGGCGATGTCGGTAATGGATAACGGCAGCGGCATCCCGCCCGGTTTGCTGCCGCACGTGTTCGACCTGTTCACCCAGGGCGAACGCACGCCGGACCGGGCCCAGGGCGGACTCGGGCTGGGGCTGACGCTGGTGAAGAGCATCGCCGGGCTGCATGGCGGCGGCGTGACGGCAGACAGCGAGGGGCAGGGGCAAGGCAGCATGTTCACGATTACGCTGCCGACGATCGTGGCGCCGGTTGCCGAAGCCATGGCCGTCGATGCCGTTTCAACGCCGGCCGGCGCCGCGCGGCCGCTACGTATTACCGTGGTCGACGACAACCGCGACGCCGGCGCCTCGCTGGCCGCCGCGCTCGAAGCGCAAGGACACACGGTGGCGCTGTTCGACGATGCCGAGGCCTTGTTGGCGGATATCGGGCCGGCCGCCGAAGCCGCGAACGCGGACGTCTACATCCTCGACATCGGCCTGCCGCGCATCGACGGCTACCAGCTGGCGCGCGAACTGCGCCAGCGGCCGGGCAGCCGCGAGGCGCTGCTGATCGCCCTCACCGGCTACGGCCAGGCGCACGACTTCACGCTGTCAAAAGGCGCGGGATTCGATCATCACCTGGTGAAGCCGGCGAACCTGGAGCAGTTGGAGCGGATACTCATTGGGTGGGCCGCGGCGTAGGGTGGGTTCTTGAACCCACCAGGCAGGTGGTACGCCATGCACCATCATGGTGGGTTCGAGAACCCACCCTACGCGATGTGCCACATCAGCAGTAGACGGCCGGCACCGCACACCTGTCAGAACAACGCGCCCTGCCTGCTGGTCAGCCGCGCAAAGCTGTCTCCCATGAACGGCAGGATCGCATCCGCGATCGGCTCCAGCTGCCTTGTCACGTAGTGCTCGTAGTCGATGGTCGAACGCAGCGCTTCCAGCGGCTCGGGCCCGGACACCGTCATCACATAGCGTATCCAGCCGCCGCCCTTGCGGTACAGCGCCGGCTTCCCCTGGCGCAGGTAGTGCTCTTCGGCGATGCGCGCGGCGCGCACGTGCGGCGGCACGTTCTTCTCGTACTCGTCGAGCCGGCGCCGCAAGCGCTTGCGGTAGACCAGCGCTTCGTCGCATTCGCCGGCCAGGCGCCGGGC
>DAMABW010000492.1:0-3620 GCA_031999925.1 Massilia sp.
GTTCGCTCCACGTAGCTTCATGTTCAGATCTCCTCGAAGTGAATCGCAGGCTGCACCTGCGCTGCGTCCAGCAAGGTGGACCGGATTGCCACCACCTCGCGGCTCGACTTCGTGACCCCGCCCCCGCCGGCCGGGCCGCAGGTGTACAGGGTCTCGACTTCGTTGCCGACCCGGATCGCCTCGCGCATGCTGTCGGCGCGGCCGGCAACCCGCAGGCGCACTTCATACGGTTCCGCCGACTGCGCGGCCAGCCCGGGGCCGTGGATGGCGTTCACGCCGATCAGCTCGGAGCGCACTTCGGTCAGCGCCGCGCCGATGATGTCCAGGCGCTCGGCCACGATCTCCTGCGCCAGCCGGGCACGCGCCAGGGCACCCGATCCGGCATACGAAATCTGGCCTTCGCCGACATAGCTGTCGATGTAGCCCACCGATACCTTCAGCATGCCGCTGGGCGGATGCCCGGTGGCGCCGCTGACGGCAACGCGGTCCGGACCAATCTGCGTCATGGTGACCTGCGAAAAATCGGCCACCACGTCCGGCGTCAGGTAGGCAGCCGGGTCGTGGATTTCGTAGAGCAGCTGTTCGGTGCAGGTGGCGGTGGTGATGCTGCCGCCGGAACCGGCCACCTTGGTGATCTCGATGCTGCCGTCCTCGCCGACCACGGCAATCGGAAAGCCCAGGCGCGCCAGCCCGGCCACGTCCTTGCAGCCGGGGTCGGCGAAGTAGCCGCCCGATACCTGGCCCGCGCATTCCAGCAGGTGGCCGACCAGCGTGCCCTGCCCCAGCCGCTCCCAGTCGTCCATGGCCCAGCCAAACGTGTGGATCAGCGGCGCCAGCACCAGGGCCGGGTCGGCCACGCGGCCGGTGACGACGACGTCCGCACCTGCGGCCAGCGCATCGACCAGCGGCTGGGCGCCGAGATAGGCGTTCGCCGACAGCAGCCGGGCGCCCAGCGCGGTCACCGGTTCGCCGGTGTCGTCGCGGTAGTCGCCGGCTTGCAGCTGTGCGAGCACGTCGTCGCCGACCACGGCCGCGACCTTCAGCTTGCGCAGGCCGAGCGAGACGGCGATCTCGCGGATCTTCGCCGCTGCCGCGAGCGGATTCGCGGCGCCCATGTTGGTGATGATCTTGATGCCCTTTTCGGCGCAGGTCTTCAGCACCGCCAGCATGCGCGCTTCCAGCAGCGGATCGTAGCCGAGCGCCGGGTCCTTCATCTTCGCTTGCTGGGCCAGGGCGATGGTCCGCTCGGCCAGGCACTCGAAGATCAGGTAATTGATCTCGCCGTGTTCGGCCAGTTCGACGGCCGGCTCGATACGGTCGCCCGAGTAACCGGCGCCGCCGCCGATGCGCAGGGTTTTCATGCGTGTACTCCTTGGATTCGTCACAGTGGGAACAGGCCGAACAGCACGCTCACGCAGGTCATGAAGACCGAGGCGGCGAACAGGAACGGAATCGTGAAGCGCTGGTGTTCGGCGAGGTCGATGCCAACCAGGCCGACCAGCAGGAAGGTGGCCGGGGTCAGGGGGCTGACCGGGAAGCCGGTGGTCATCTGGCCCATCAGCGCCGCCTGCCCCATCTGCACTGCCGGCACGCCGAGCGCGGTGCCCGCTTCGGCCAGCACCGGCAGCACGCCGAAGTAGAAGGAATCCGGGTCGAACAGCAGGCTCAAAGGCATCGACACCAGCCCGGTGACGAAGGGCAGATGGCTAGCCAGGCCGACCGGGATGCTGGCGGCGACCAGCTTGGCCATGGCGGCCAGCATGCCGGTGCCTTTCATGATGCCGGTAAAAGCGCCCGCCGCGAACAGGATACTGGCCATCATCAGCGCCGCCTTGGCATGGGCGTCGACACGGGCGCGCTGCTCGGCCACGTTCGGATAATTCATCAGCAGGGCGAACACGGTGCCGAGCATGAAGCAGACCACCGGGTCGAGCACGTTCGAGATCATGGTGCCGAGCACCACGAGCACGAGCAGCACGTTCGGGATGAAGCGACCCGGGCGGCGCAGCTTCTGTTCTTCGTCGTTCAGTTCGCGCACATGATGGGTGGGCGCGCCGGCGCCGGCTGCAAGGGCGTTGGTGAGGCCGAGGCGGCGCTGCTCGCGACGGCCCAGCATCCAGGCGCAGCCGAACACGAACAGCATGCCGCAGATCTGCACCGGCACCATCGGCAGGTAGAGCTCGGAGATCGGAATATGCAGCGCCGCCGAGGCGCGCAAGGTCGGGCCGCCCCAGGGCAAGGCATTCGCCACCCCGGCCGCCAGCGCCACGATGCAGGCCAGGATGCGCTTGTCCATGTTCAGCTTGATGTACAGGGGTAGCATGGCCGGCACCGTTACCAGGAAGGTCACCGCGCCCGAGCCGTCGAGATGGACGATGGCCGCCAGCACGGCGGTGCCGAGAGTAATCCGTACCGGGTTGGTGCCGACGACCTTCAGGATGCGGTTGACGATCGGGTCGAGCATGCCGGCATCGGTGAGGATGCCGAAGAACAGGATGGCAAACAGCAGCATGCCGGCGATCGGCGCGATCGCCTTGATGCCGGTGGTAATGAAGCCGCCGATGTCGGCACCGAATCCCGCGAGCAGCGCGGTCAGCACCGGAATCGCGATCAAGGCGACCAGTGCGGACATTTTCTTGCTCATGATGACGACAAGCAGCGCAAAAATGGTAATGAAGCCGAGCAAGGCCAGCATATTGTCTCCAGATGTTGTTGATGTGCTGATCGATGCAGCACTTGAACGCATTCTGGATCGCACGAATTCTCTTGTAAAATGGATTCTTGCGATTGATTATGCTGCTTTTCAGATAAATCTACACCAGCGATGCTGCCGAACATCTCCACCAAACAGTTGCAAGCCTTCCTGGCGCTGGACGAATGCCGCCATTTCACCCATGCCGCCGAGCGCTGCCACCTGTCGCAATCGGCCTTCAGCGCGGTGATCCAGAAACTGGAAGCGGCAGTCGGTGCAAAACTGGTCAAGCGCGACACGCGCAACGTAACGCTGACGACCGAAGGCGAACTGTTCGTGGAAGTAGCGCGCGCACTGCTCGCCGACCTGGACGCCGCCTTTACCGACATGGGCGACTTCATTGCGCGGCGCAAGGGCCGGGTGGCCCTGGCCGTGCTGCCCTCGCTGGCGGCGAACGGCTTGCCGGCCGTGATCGCGGAATACCGGAGCAAATACCCGGGCATCGTGGTGAACCTGTTCGACGCTCTCTCGGACCAATGCCTGCACATGCTCAGGCAGGGCAAGGTCGACCTGGCGCTGACCGCGCCGGGTGCGAACCTGTCCGAATTCCACACCAGCACCCTGTGCAGCGATCCCTTCTATCTCGTCTGCCGGCGCGACCATCCGCTGGCGAACAAGCGCACGATTCAAGTGGCCGACCTGGCGGGCTGCGAACTGATCCATCTGGCGCCGTCCACCAGCGTGCGCCAGCACGTCGACCAGCTGACGCGCGAGCTGCCGGTGCGCCATTCGGGCCTGGAAGTCGAACACCTGGCCACCGTGGCTGGCCTGATCGAACATGGCCTGGGCGTGAGCCTGGTGCCGGATCTGACGCTGTTCCAGTTCCGCTGCGCCGGCCTGGTGGCGATTCCGCTCGAGACCGACGCCG
>DAMABW010000493.1:0-3598 GCA_031999925.1 Massilia sp.
GGGTGCGCATGATGGTGTCTCCGTTTGT
This sequence comes from Massilia sp., assembly GCA_031999925.1. Taxonomy (GTDB): domain Bacteria; phylum Pseudomonadota; class Gammaproteobacteria; order Burkholderiales; family Burkholderiaceae_D; genus Telluria. The sequence goes on from DAMABW010000493.1 coordinate 29, forward strand.
GTTTGTATAAGGAGATCGTAGTGCGCGCGGGCGCCGATATGAATGGATGAAACCCGATAAAACTTGTACTATTTTTGCATTCCCTTGCAGACACCGAGGACCGCCATGCCCGTTTCGCCCAACGCGCGCCCCTTTCCGGCTACCGCCCAGATCCCGCAATTCGCCCTGTATGGCGAGCTCACGCGGGGCCTTGACACCGAAGGCGTGCACATCGAACTGATCGAAACGCGCAGCCGCAAATACGACTGGCATATCGATACGCATACCCATGCCGGCCTGTTTCAGGTACTTTTTTTACTGGGCGGACAGGTCCGCGCGAACATCGACGGCGCCCTGTGGGAATGCGACGCGCCGGTGGCATTGACGATCCACCCTTCGCTGCCGCATGGCTTCGACTTTTCGGAGGAAGCGCACGGCTATGTGCTGACCATCGACCAGAACATGCTGTTCGCCGCGGCCGGTCACGAAGGCGATCTGTTCACGCCGCTGTTCGTGCAGCCGCTGGCGGTCCAGCTCGACGCCGTACCCGAGACCGCCGCGCGCATCGAGGCCCTGCTGCAGAACCTGATCTTCGAGGCCGCCTGGCCGCGCCAGGGGCACACGCTGATGCTGGAATGGCTGGCGCGCAGTGCGCTGCTGATGCTGGTGCGCGTGCAGGCCGAACGGCGGATTGCCGATACCTCGGGCCGAGGGGATTTCGAGTTGTTCAGCCGCTTCCGGGTCGAGGTGGAGCGGCACTACAAGGAGCAGTGGCAGGTCGGGCGCTATGCCGACCTGCTGCGGGTGGCGCCAACGCGGCTGAACCGCCTGTGCCTGAAACTCTCGGGGAAGTCGGCCTTCGAGATCACGCAAGACCGCCTGATGCTGGAAGCCTGCCGCAAGCTGACTTATGTACCGGCCGGAATCGCCAGCATCGCCTACGAACTCGGGTTCCAGGACCCGGCCTACTTCAGCCGCCTGTTCAAGAAACTGATCGGGGTGACGCCGAAGGCATTCCGGCAGCAGACCCAGCACGGCACGGCCGGAGCGAACGACACCGCCCCGGCTTGAGCGCATGAGGATTTGCCGCCTGCGCCGCAGGTGCGCAGGCGGCGCGCACCTTACCAGGTATAGCCGGCCTTCAGGTAGAAGAAGCGGCCATTGAAGCCGTTCGGCGCCCAGACGCTATACGGCTGGGTGCCGTTCACGTTCAGGTTGGCGAGCGTGGTTACCTGGGCCGGATAGCGGTTGGTGACGTTGTCGACACCTGCCGTCAGGCGCCACCGGCTGCCCAGGCGCACGCTGGCGGCCAGGTCCAGTACCCATTGCGGATCGTAGGTCTGGTCCAGCGTCGGGTCGTTCTGCGGCACGGTGAATTCGCCGTAGCGGGTGACGGTGGCGCGGCCGTTCCAGATGCCGCGCGTGTAATCGCCCGACAGGCTGAACTTGTCCTTCGGCGAACCGACGGTCAGGCGGTTGACGGTCTGGCGGTCCACCAGCACCAGGCGCTGGTCGGCCAGCACGGCCGGCGTGTCGGCCACGCGTTTGACTTCATTGTCGTTGTGGTTGTAGGCCAGGGTCAGGTCGGCGCGCCCGTACTGCTGCAGGTTCAGGCGGTAGGTGCTGACCAGGTCCACGCCCTTGGTGCGGGTGTCGACAGCGTTGGTGAAGTAGCGCGCGGCGCCGACGTACACGCCGCGGTTCGCCAGCGCACTCGCCAACGCCGGTGCGTTCGCCAGCTGCAGGTTCGACGAGAACACGATGCGGTCGTCGATGTCGATGCGGTAGAGGTCGAGGGTCGTGGTCCAGTTGCGGGTCGGCTGCCACTGCGCGCCGATGCTCAGGTTGCGTGCCTTTTCGGCCTTCAGCGGCTGCGCGCCGAGCAGGCTGGCTGCGGCGCTGGCGACCGGGAAGGTGCCCGTTTCGACCAGCGCGCTGGTGCCGTTCACCAGCAGGGAATTGGTTGTCGTGATCGTGTAGAACGACTGGGCCAGCGATGGCGCACGGAAGCCGCTCGACGCGGTGCCGCGCAGCGCGAATTCCGGCGTGAACGCATAGCGTGCCGAGGCCTTGGCCGAGGTCGTGTTGCCGAAGTCGCTGTAGCGCTCGTGGCGCAGCGCCAGGGAGCCGGACAGCTCCTGCGTGATGTCGCCTTCCAGGTTCAGGTAGAGCGACTTGTTGTTGCGCGTATTCTTGCCGGCGTTCTCGGGACGGAAGCCGGAATAGCCCTGGGCGCCGGAACCGAAATAGGAATTGGCTTCGCCGGCGCCGATCTCGTAGGATTCGAAGCGTGCTTCCGCGCCCACGGCCACCGTCAGCGGGCCGCTCATGAAGGAGACCGGAATCTCGCGCGCCACGTCGAGGTCGGCCAGTTTCTGGGTCGAGGTCAGTTCGCCGGCGTAGAAGCTGGTCGGGCTGGTCGCGCCCAGGGCGTAGTTGACGGTGTTGTCGACGTCGAGCGTGAAGCGATTACGGCCGAAGTTCACGCTGGCGTCCCAGCGCCAGCCGGCCAGGTCGCCGCGCAGGCCGGTGACCAGCGAGGAGTCGACCGACTTGCTGTCGAGCAGAGGCTGGAAGCCTTCCGGATACAGCGGCGTGCGCAGCGCGGTCTGGCTGTCGTTGGTGAACGCGGTGCGGAAGGTTGCCGCCGACGAGGTCTTGCGCTCGCCGTAGTTGGCAAAGGCGTACCAGTCGAGGTTCTCGTTGATGCGGTACTGGCTGTTGGCGAACAGCGTGCGCGGTTTGCTGTCCGGGTCGCCGTAGCGCTGGGTCACGGTGCCCTGGCGCGGACCGGCGGAGGCACGCGGATCGGGGAAGGAACGGTTGGTGAAGTCGCGGTCGGCCGCTTCCACCGCCACCCGCACCCAGCCGTCGTCGCCCAGCTTGAAGCCGGTCGAGCCGCGCACCGTCACCTGTTCGCCGTCGCCCTTGTCGTACTGGCCGTAGACGATCTCGGCTTCGCCGCCTTCGGCGCCCTTCTTCAGGATGATGTTGACCACGCCGGCAATCGCATCCGACCCGTATTGGGCCGCCGCACCGTCGCGCAGCACCTCGATGCGCTCGATCGCCGCCAGCGGAATCGCGTTCAGGTCCACCGGGGCCGAGCCGCGGCCGAGAGTGCCGTTGACGTTCACCACCGACGACGCATGGCGACGCTTGCCGTTCACCAGCACCAGGGTCTGGTCGGGCGACAGGCCGCGCAGCTGCGCCGGACGCACCGCGTCGCTGGCGTCGGCGCCGCTCGGGCGCGGGAAGTTCATCGACGGCAGCAGGCGCGACAACACGGTGGCGAGTTCGCCCGAACCGGTGCTCAGCAATTCCTTGGTGCCGATGACGTCGACCGGCGATTCCGAATCGAGGGTGCGGCGGTTCAGCGAACGGGTGCCGGTGACGACGACCGTCTGCAACTCGGCAGCAGGCGCGTCCTGTTGCGCGGCTTGCTGGGCATAGGCCTGCGGCGCCAGCGTGGCGATCAGGCCGAGGACAAGGAGGGCGCGGGCCGGATTGGCCTGGGAATGTTTGCAGCTCATGGGTTCTTTCTGTTCTTTGAATGTGAAGCGGCAGCTCCGTGGCTGCCGACGGGAAACAAGC
>DAMABW010000494.1:0-3585 GCA_031999925.1 Massilia sp.
CGTCCGATACTTATCTTGCACCATTATGGAAATGGCAAGCGCATGATTCTACTCCTCGACTCAGCCATATTCGCTACGTATTATCACGTATGCAATGTATCTCTCAGGAAACAAATTTAATTGCTTTAAACTAATTGCTCGTCTAATATGGCCTGATTGCTGACTCAGACGATGCCCGATGGCCGCCTTGGATTTGACCCCCTTCCCGCTGGTGCAGATGCACCCGATCGCCAATGGGCGAAACGAGTGGGTGGCCCTGGGTCTGGACCTGCGTGCGCAAACCGGTAACGCATCCTCGCTGCAGCTGCTGTTCGGCTCGCCCGACCTGCTGGCCGCCATCGCTCCGCTCGACTGCGTGCTGCGGCTCGACGGCCCGGCCCAATTGCCCCCGCCGCCCCTTGCGCAGTTGCCGCCGCAGCGCGTGGTACTCGTCTTCGATGGCGCCTGCCTGGCGCAGGACGGCGCCGCACGCCAGTTGGCGGCGCTGCAGGAAGAGGGCTACCGCATCCTGCTCGACGGCGCCTTGCCCCCTGGCGTGGCGCGTCCGGCCACGCTGCGTGGTGTCGCCTTCGATTGCGCCAGCGGCATCCCGCTGCCGGGCAGCCTGCTGGCGCTGTTCGGTCCCCACCTGGCGCATGGCATCCTCGACGAGCGCGGCCTGCGCGCCTGCGAAAAGGCCGGCTTCGGCTGGTTCAGCGGCGACTACCTGCAACGCGCGCCCGCGAGCGGCGCGAACGACCTGCCGACGCGGCGCCGCCTGCTCGGCCTGCTGGCCCTGCTGGCACGCGACGCCGATTCGCGCGACCTGGAAGTCGTGCTGAAGCAGGACCCGGTGCTGTCGTACCACCTGCTCAAGCTGGTCAATTCGGCGGCCTTTGCCCTCAACACCCAGATCACCAGCTTCGGCCAGGCCATCGCGCTGCTCGGCCGGCGCCAGTTGCAGCGCTGGCTGCAACTGCTGCTGTACGCGCGCACCGACGCCGAGGGTCCGCTGAACCCCCTGCTGCCGCAGGCCGCACTGCGCGCGGCGCGCCTGGAAGTGCTGTGCAAGCGCGATGGCGGCGACCGCGACGAGCAAGACCTGGCCTTCATGGCCGGCGCCTTCTCGCTGCTCGACCGCCTGCTCGGCATGCACATGGCCGAGATCGTCGGCGAGCTGTGCCTGCCCGAACACGTGGAAGCGGCACTGCTGCGACGCGAAGGCGTGCTCGGTGCGCGCCTGCGCCTGATGGAAGGCGGCACCGCGCATGCCGCGGCGCTGGCCGCCGCCGGCGTCGACCCGGCCACCTGGTGGAGCAGCCAGTTGCACGCCTATCACTGGGCGATCCAGGTGGGCCGCAATGTCTGAATTGCTGGCGCTGCGCAGCCATGATTTCGCGGCCTGCAGCGCCGCCCTCGGCGACGCCGTCATGCGCCTGCGCGGCGGCGCCCTGCACGAAGAACTCGGCCGCATCGCACGCGTCCTGCTGGCCAGCCCGCAAGGCAGCTTCACGCCCGCCGACCCGCTGGCCCTGCAGGTCCCGGCGGCGCGCACGGCCGCCGCGATGGACGATACGCTGCACCAGGAGATCCGCGTCGAGGGCCAGTACTACGGCTGCTACGAAGTGGCTGGCCGCAGCGACTACGACACCGAGGACCGGCGTCATCTGGCCAGCCTGGCCGCGCTCACCGGCACCCTGCTGCAAGTGCATTCGCTGGCCCAGCGCGCTACCCACGCCTATGCCCAGGTCGAAGCGCAACTGGCGCACCAGTCGCAGATCCTCGACCAGATCCACGAGTCGGTACTCACGCTCGACCCGATGGGCTACATCACCAGCTGGAACGGCGGCGCCGAGCGCCTGTTCGGCTACACCGCACTGGAAGCGGTGGGCCAGAACATCCTGTTCCTGTATGCCGACGAAGACGACAGCCAGCCCGACCTCTTCGCCGAGCAGGGCGGGCGCATGATGGAAGTGCGGCGCCGCAAAAAGTCGGGCGAGATCTTCTGGGCCAGTCTGTCGCTGTCGCCCTTGCGCGACCTGGAAGAGCGTCCGGTCGGCCTGATCGCCTACCTCACCGACATCACCGAACGCAAGCTGGCCGAAGAGCGCCTGCACCACCTGGCCTATTACAACGAACTGACCGGCCTGCCGAACCGCACCCTGTTCACGCGCCTGGTCGACCAGGCCCTGATGGTGGCCCAGCGCAACGAACTGTCGGGCTGCGTGCTGTTCATCGACCTGAACCGCTTCAAGCTGGTGAACGACACCCTGGGCCGGCGCATCGGCGACGAACTGCTGCGCCAGGTGGCGAGCCGCTTCCGCGCCGCGCTGCGCGAAGAAGACGTGGTGGCGCATCTGTCGGGCGACGAATTCGCGGTCGGCCTGTTCGACGTGCGCCAGCACTTCGAGGCCACCACGGTGGCGCAAAAACTCCAGGCCGCGCTCGACGCGCCCTTCCTGATCGAAGGGCACGACCTGCGCGTGGGCGCCAGCGTCGGCATCAGCGTCTATCCGCAGGACGGCAACGAGGCCGACACGCTCTTGCGCATGGCCGACATCGCGATGGCGCGCGCCAAGGAAGGGCATGCGAACCCGGACCACAGCGTGGCCTTCTACAGCTTCGATATGAACAAGGGCATGCACGAGCGCATGCGCATCGAATCCGGCCTGCGCCACGCGCTCGGGCATGGCGAATTGATGCTGGTGTACCAGCCGAAGTTTGAAATTGGCACCGACAAGATTGTCGGTGCTGAAGCTTTGGTGCGCTGGGTGCACCCGGAGCGCGGCGTGGTGCCGCCGTCCGAATTCATTCCGCTGGCCGAGACCACCGGCCTGATCGTGCAGGTGGGCGAGTGGGTGCTGGAGCAGGCCTGCGCCCAGGCGGCCGTCTGGCAGCGCGCCGGCATGCGGCCGTTCCGCCTGGCGGTGAACGTGTCGGCGCGCGAATTCACCGAGTCGCTGCCGAACCGCGTGGCCGACACGCTGGCGCGCTACGCGCTCGACCCGTGCTGGCTGGAGCTCGAGATCACCGAAAGCACGCTGATGCACGACATCGACCGCGTGATCGGCATCATGGACCGCATCAATGCGCTCGGCGTGGCCTTGTCGCTCGACGATTTCGGCACCGGCTATTCGAGCCTGTCTTACCTGAAGCGCTTCCCGATCCACGCGTTGAAGATCGACCGCTCGTTCACCACCGGGATTCCGAACGATGCCAGCGACTGCGCGATCGCCAGCACCATCATCAGCATCGGGCGCCAGCTCGGGCACCGGGTGATCGCGGAAGGGGTCGAGACGCCGGACCAGCTGGCCTTCCTGCGCGACAGCGGCTGCGACGAGGTGCAGGGGTATCTGTATGCCAAGCCGCTGCCGGCGGCGGGGTTCGAGCAGGGGTTGCGCGAGAACTGGCTGCTGCTGGGGTAGGGCGGACTGGTGTGTCCTGCGCCGAGCTACTGCCCGGGCGGCGATGATTTATGTATAATGCCGGTTCCTCATAGGAAGCGTGGCCGAGTGGTTGAAGGCAGCAGTCTTGAAAACTGCCGACGGTGTGAGCCGTTCGTGAGTTCGAATCCCACCGCTTCCGCCAGAATCTTTTGAAAACTCC
>DAMABW010000495.1:0-3581 GCA_031999925.1 Massilia sp.
CCAGGATATACACCGCCAATAAAACGACGATCAGTAGCTTATTGATTTTCATCCGCGCCTCCGGGCAGCACCAAACAGACCGTTCGGCATGACGAACAACACCAGCAGGAACAGACCCATGCCGGCCAACTCTTGCAGCGCCGAGCTGGCGAGCGTGACGGTCAGCGACTCGGCAATGCCCAGCAGGACTGCGCCGATCAGCACGCCCGGGATCGAGCCAATACCGGCCAGCACGGTGATGATGAAGGCTTTCACGGTCAGCACGCCGCCGTAGGCAGGGGTGATGACGCCGTAGCTGAAGAGCGCGACGCCGGCGAAGGCGGCCAGGATGCCGGCCACGATGAACGACACCAGTTCGGTCTTGCCCGGGTTGATGCCCATGAGTTTGGCGGCGTCGCGGTTGCTCGACACGGCGCGCACGGCGCGGCCATACCACGAGCGCGACAGCCACCACCAGAGAGCGACGATCAGCACGATGCTCACGCCGAAGAACAGGACTTCGGAGCGCATCGAATACAGTTCGCCGACCACGAAGGCTTCCTGCATCCAGCTCGAGCTGGTGGCGCGCACGTCGGCGCTCCAGATCATCAGCACGAGGTTGGTGAGGATCACGCCGACGCCATAGGTCAGGGTGAGCGAGTTGATTTCGCGGTTGGTCTTGATTTTGCCGACCACGAAGTAAAGAAGGGCGGAGGTGATCGTCACGATAATCACCGCGGCCGGGATGGCCATGATTGGATTCCAGCCGAGTTTCGATTCGACCGTGTAGGCGATGTACGCCGCCAGCAGTACCAGTTCGCCGTGTGCCAGGTTGATCACTTTCATGGCGCCGAAGACCAGCGCCAGGCCAAGTGCGATCAGGGCGTACGACCCGCCCTGTAACAGCCCGGAATACACGGCTTGTAAGATCAAGTCCGTCATTTCTGCATTCCCATCGAATTCATTCGGGCAGGGGAGTCCTGCCCGCGTACTTCAAACCACAGGCTGCAGGCGCACTCTATATATAGAAGGCGCCTGCGAGAAGCTTGTTACCAAGGCACGCCAGGGAACACAGGCTTGGCGGTTGCCGACTCCTTCGGCCACACCAGTTCGACCTTCTTGCCCTGGTGCTGGCCCATGCGCTGGGTGAAGTTCTTGTTGTCGCCGTTGGCGTCGAACTGCACGCGGCCGATCAGGGTCTGCTTGTCGGTCTTGCGCATCTCTTCGATCACGCCGCCCTTCTTGATGGTGCCGGCGTCGGCGGCGCGTGCGATTGCTTCGAACAGCAGCATCGATTGCACGTAGCCGAACTGGCCCAGGTAGTCAGGCTCCTTGTTCAGCAGCTTCTTGTATGCGTCGCCGAATGCCTTGCCGTCCGGCGAGGTGAAGGTGACAGGGAAGGGCAGCACGGCGGTGCCGTACACGTTCGGCATCAGGTCCGGGAAGTCGGCTGCCATTTTCGGGGTGGCCAGCGACCACACGCCGGCGATCGCCTTGACGTTTGGCTTGAGCACACGAGCGGCGCGCAGGATGCCGACGTATTCGTTTTCATAGCCGACCATGGCGATGAATTCCGACTTGTCGCGCAGCTTGACCTTGTTCAGGATCGGCTTGAAGTCGGTGATCGCTGGGTCGAAGGCGTGCATGCCGACCTTGATGCCTTTCGCGCCCAGGGTCTTCTCGACGTCGGCCGCCAGACCGTGGGTTGCATCTTTGGTCGAGTAGATGATCGACACGGACTTGACGCCCAGGTCCGAGATCAGGCCGACCAGGGCTTTCTGGTAGCCCTCGGTGTTATTAATACGGAAGAAGTTCTTGCGGCCGGCTTTCACCAGGCCGTCGTCGACGCCACCCGAGGTGATGTAGGCCAGGCCCAGCTTGTTCGCCGCGTCCGACGCAGGCGAGATGTTGTTCGAGCCGTAGCCGCCGGTCACAGCGACCACGCCCTGGCTGGCCAGCTTCTCGACTGCGGCAACCGCCTTGGCCGGCGCCGATTCGTCGTCGACGGTGACCAGTTTGATGGTGTGCTTGCCGTTGGTCTTGTTGAAGACTTCCGCGGCGACGCGGATGCCTTCTTGCGTGCCCATGCCGACGCGGGCCAGTGGGCCGGTCAACGGGATCTGTACGCCAACCAGGAATTCTTCGGCGCTTGCGGAACCCGCGCTGAGTGCCGCGAATACTGCGAGGGCGATTGTTTTAGCCTTGCTCATTGTCTCCACCTATTCAGATTGTTGCCACGAATCGGATCCCGTTGCGGGGACCGGGTTTGTCTGCGATGGCCCGGGGTGCCGGACTGTCGCATGTTCTTGTCATCAGCCGATGTTGCGGCCCATGCTCATTTCTACATTTCGTACCAGTTGCACCAGGCGCGGGCCGAGGTCCTCGATCAGCTTCTCCTGCGGCAGCAGGAAGGCCGGGCCGCCGCAATTGAAGGCCATCGATTTGGCCGTGTCGGGGTCGACCAGCGGCACGCCGACGGCGCTGATGTTCGCGTCCCAGTAACCCGAGGACAGCACGAAGCCGCGGTCCTGGAAGTCCTTGAAGCCTTGTTCGATGTCGGCCTTGATCTTCGGCCAGTTGTTTTCCGCGTGCAGGCGGATGTGGTCCATCAGGAAGTCGCGGTCGGCCTGGGGCAGGCCGCACAAGTAGGCCTTGCCCATCGCGGTGGTCGCCAGCGGAATGCGCGAGCCGGCGTCGCGGCGCAGGGTGACGGCGGCGCTGCCACGGCAGGCCTCCACGTACACCATGTGCAGGCGGTCGCGGATGCCGATGGCCACCGAGCACTGGGCGTATTCGGCCAGCTCCTGCATGCCGGGGCGGGCGAGCTTGCGTACGTCGAGATTGGCCAGCAGCGTGTAGCCGAGCGCCAGCACGGGCGCGCCGAGCTGGTAGCGGCCCTGTTCGGGCGAATAATTCAGGTAGCCGAGCTTGGTCAGCGTGTAGGTGAGGCGAGAGATGGTGGGCTTCGGCATGGCCGTGCGCTTGGCCATCTCGCTGTTGCTGAGGTAAGCCTCGCCAGGACGGAAGCAGCGCAGGATCTCGAGCCCGCGCGCCAAGGCAGTCACGAATTGACGGTCCTTGGCATTCTCTTCCTCAGTGTATGACTGGATTTCTTCCATCTCATTGTCTCCGTTGCCCAGCATCTTTGGCTGAGTCTGGAAATGATGATCACATATCAAAAACCGGGGTGTCAACAGTTTTGTGAAATGGTCGTTCGCAGTGCGAAACATCAAATATTGACGTCGCTATGACAACTGGGTAAATCCGGGTTCGGTATGCGGATTTGTGGTTTTCTGGACGTGAAATCGGGGTGGGCGAGACGTTTACATTCGCGCCAAAAATGGGTTATCGTTGAATTCGCTGCAAGATGCAAAACACAATTTCGCACAGCGAACCAACTACAGAACAAGGAGACAGGACACATGAATTCCGGCGCAAATGCACAAGTCGCGGCTCAGGTCGCTCGTGAGCAGCATGGCGACATCCTTCTGGTCAGCATCGACAACCCGCCCGTCAACGCCCTCGGCGTGGATGTGCGCCGTGGCCTGCTCGAGGCCATCGAAGCCGCCGATGCCGACCCGGCCGTCAAGACCGTGCTGATC
>DAMABW010000496.1:0-3575 GCA_031999925.1 Massilia sp.
GGTCGCCGCCCTTGACCGGCTTCACGAAGTGGTAGTCGAAACCGGCCTCCACCGCCATGCGGCGCGCCTCATCGCCGCCGTAACCGGTCACGGCCACCAGCACCGCGCCGGCGCCATCGGCACGCAGGCGCCGCGCCAGTTCGTAGCCGTCCATGCCGGGCAGGCCGATGTCGACCAGGCAGACATCGGCGGCCTGTTCCCGCATGTCGGCCAGCGCCTCGCCCGCCGAATGCACGACGCGCACCGCATGGCCGAAGTGCTGGACCATGACCGCCAGCATCTGGGCGGCGTCGGCGTTGTCGTCGACGACCAGCACGCCGAGCGCCCGGTCGTGCGCCGCCGCGCCCTGGCGTATCCCGGTGGGCGCATCCACGGCATGGCCCTGCGCCAGCGGCAGGGTCAGGCTGAAGGTGCTGCCCTGCCCCGGCCCATCGCTGTGCGCGCGGATCTCGCCGCCGTGCAACTCGACCAGGCGGCGCACCACGGCCAGGCCGATGCCCAGGCCACCCTGCGAGCGGTCGGCCTGGCGCTCGGCCTGGGCGAACAGTTCAAAGGCGCGTCCGATCAGTTCGCGGCTCATGCCGATACCGTTGTCGCTCACGCTCAGGCGCGCCTGGCCGGCGCCGGCCTCGGCCGCCAGCCGGATCCGCCCGCCCGGCGGCGTGTACTTGGCGGCGTTGTTGAGCAGGTTCGCCACCACCTGCACCAGGCGCTTGGCGTCGCCGTTCACCGTCAGCGGCGCGGCCTGCACGGCCAGTTCGAGCCGGTGCCGGCGCGAGGCGATCAGCGGCTGCACCTGTTCCACGGCTTCGGCGATCACGGCGCCGAGCTCGATCGGAGACTTGTCGATCACGGCCAGGCCGCGCGTGACACGCGACACGTCGAGCAAATCGTCGACCAGGCCGGCCAGGTGGCGCGCCTGGCGCCCGACGATGCCGCTCGCCTGGCGCACCATCGTCGACGCGGCGGCGTCCTGCACCAGCAGTTCGGCGGCGGCCATGATCGGCGCCAGCGGGTTGCGCAGTTCGTGCGCCAGCATGGCCAGGAATTCGTCCTTGCGGCGGTCGGCCTCGCGCAGCGCGCTCTCGGCGCGCAGGCGTTCGGTCATGTCGAGCAGGACCACGACGGCGGCGTCGACCTGGCCGTCATGGCCGAGGATCGGCGCCGCCGAGCACACCACCATGCGCCGCGAACGGGCGGCGTCGAAGGTTTCGATCTCGATCAGGTGGTGGGGGCTGGGTTCGCCGCGCAGGGCCGCGGCCAGCGGCCAGTCGCCGGCCGCCAGCGCCTGCCCATGGCGCTCGGAACCATCGGCCCACCAGCCGCGCCACTCGCTGAAGTCGAGCAGGGTATCGTCGCTTCCGGCGACGGGAATGCAGCGCCGGCACCAGAGGGCGTCATGGGCGGCGTTGGCGTCGAGCACCTTGCCGCTCGTATCGGCCAGCACGATGCCGACCGGCGCCGCCTGCAGCACGGCTGTCATGCGCGCGCGGCCGGCCTCGGCCTGGTGCGCGGCTTCCAGGGCCTCGCGCTGGCTCAGCAGCAAGGCGTCTTCCGCACGCTTGCGCCCGGTGACCTTGATGCTGACGTGCTGGATGCAGAGCATGCTGCCGTCGGCGGCGAAGATCGGCGTATTCGTCACGCTCCAGAAGCGCTCCACGCAGACCTCTCTGCCGTCGGGCCGGATACTGCGGATCGGGTAACGCTGGGTGGTCAGCGACTGCGGCGCGCCGCTGGCCACGACCTGCGCCAGCGAATCGCGCAGCGCCCTGACCCCATTGCTGCGCGGTTCGTCGGGATCGTCGGGATCGGCGGGCAAGGCGACGAACAACGACTGTCCAACCAATTGTTCGCGGGTATGGCCGACGTCGCGCAGGAAGGCGTCGTTGACGTCAAGAATGACCGGATCGGCGCTCGGCGACAGCACGATCGTCCCGATCGGCAATCGGGCGAACATGGACTGATAGAAGGTGGCGTCGAGCATGGTTGGCTTCCTGTAACAGCGAGCAACCTAGCCTAGCCCAGCCGTGCAAACGTGCCGGTGCGGTAATTAACGGTTTGTCATATTCCGGTACTGGAACCTACCCGAGCCGCGAGGGTCATGCGCCGGACCTGGCGTGAGAATAGGCGTGTTTTGAGGCGCCCGATCCTGCTAAGCTGGCGCTTTTGTTATTTCAAGGAAACGTGTGAACGCAGAGCCGCTCCCCGCGCAGGAAGAAACCCCTGGACAATTCATCGTGCGCCGCACCGGCGTGATCGTCGGCCTCGCCGGCGTGGCTGAGCTCATCTACGGCTTTGTCGCTTCGCCGCCGGGGCAGCTGCGCTTCCAGGTGACGGGGCTGATCCTGGGCGCACTGATCTTCTTCAGCGGCCAGGCGCTGCAGGCGCTGGTGCGCTGGCTGGCCTGGATGAGCGTGCTGCCGCTGGGCCTGTCGCTGCTGGGCCAGCTCGCGCTGATTCCCGGCGCGCTGCTGGCTGCGCAGTGGCGCGCCATGCCCCTCACGGTGGCCGGCTACTACGCCAACCTGGTGATGCTGCTGGCACTCGCCGTCTTCGTTGCGCGCCAACTCGGCCGTCCCGAGGTGCTGGCCGAGCGCCGCGCCGCCGGCAGGAAGATGCGCGACATGCGCTGGCCGTTGGCGCTGGGCCTGCTCGCGGGCCTGGGCAGCGTCGCGCTGCAGTACCGGATGCTGAACGGCGAGGAAGCCCGGCAAGCCGTGCAGATGGCGGCCGCCAAGCTGGGGCCGCGCTACCACTATTATGCGAATGGCGTCTGGATCAGTTACGGCAAGGACACCATCGTGAGCGCCACCGTCCAGGCATGGAACGACGAGGAACTGCTGCAGTTGCCGCTGCGCTGGACGAAATGAACCGGGTTAGCGGTCAGCTACCCAGCCCGAAGAAAATCCCGACGGCCAGTTCGGCCCAGACGTAGAGGAAGGCCAGGCCAAGCAATCCGACGCCAAGCAGGCGCTGGCGCGTGCCGGGCAGCTTGTACAGGATGCCCTCGAGCGCCGCGCCGGCGCCCAGCAGCAGCACGGCGCCAACCACGAAGTCGAGGGCGGTCCAGTTCACTTCCTGCGTGAACCCCATCGCCAGCAGCGGCACCAGCAGGACCGCCGCCGTGCCCAGCACGACGCGCCGCAGCGCCCTGCCGGTGTGATGTGCATTGCCGCCATGTCCGCCGATCATCGTGCTCATGTGTGTTCTCCGGTCGCTGCATTCTGTGAGCGTGTAAAAAAATTGCCAGGTCAAGGATACGGCCTGCCGGCGCAGCGTCGAAGACAGTACGAGCGTACGGCGACGCTGCAACGGCGCCATGGCGATTTTTCACACGTTTTGTGGATGACCAGTGTGCCATCAGCCGCAGCCGCTTTCAAGCACGCTGCGAATGCGCCTGGCGCTGGACGTAAAAAAAGCGGGCCAGGCCCGCTTTCTTGTGCAGTTGCGAAAGCCGATCAGGCTTTCTTGTTGCGACGGCGCACGGCCACACCGGCGCCCAGCATGGCGACGGCGAACAGGGCCAGCGAACCTGGCTCCGGCACTTGCGCGTCTTCTTCGGCCAGCTTGAACTG
>DAMABW010000497.1:0-3570 GCA_031999925.1 Massilia sp.
GAGCCGCGGCACCCCGCGCGACGCCGGCGCCGCCATCGTCGAGGCCCTGTTCGGCCAGGACGACGGCCGCATTCCCACCGTCGCCGTGACCGGTACCAACGGCAAGACCACGACCTCGCTCTTGATCGCCCACACCGCGCGCCTGACCGGCCAGCGCACCGGCGTCACCACCACCGAGGGCGTCTACATCGACGGCCAGCGCATCATGGAAGGCGACTGCACCGGCTACCGCTCGGCACGCGCCCTGCTCACCTCGCCGGAAGTCGACTTCGCCGTGCTGGAAACGGCGCGCGGCGGCATCCTGAAGCGCGGCCTGGCCTACGACAAGTGCGACGTGTCGGTGGTGCTGAACATCTCCAGCGACCACCTGGGCCTGGACGGTGTCGACACCGTCGAGGAGCTGGCCAAGGTGAAGGCCGTGGTGGCCCAGCGCGCCTCGCGCGCCGTGGTGCTGAACGCCGAGGACGACTATTGCGTGGCGATGGCCAAGGACCTGGCGGCCGACGTCGAGGTGCTGTACTTCTCGCTGGACGCGGACAATCCGGTGCTGCTGCGTCACCTGGAGTCGGGCGGACGCGGTGTCTACCTGGAAGACAATACGATGGTGCTGGCCACCGGCGCGCGCCATGAAGCGCTGGCCGACGTGCGCCAGATGCCGGTATCGCTGAACGGCTGCGCGCGCTACAACATCGCGAATGCGCTGGCGGCCACCGCCGCCCTGGCGGCGAGCGGCTTCGGCAACGCCGAGATCGTGGCCGGCATGCGCAGCTTCGTCTCCGACAGCAAGCACAATCCGCTGCGCTCGAATCTGTTCGACGTGGATGGCGTGACCGTGATCGTCGACTACGCGCACAACTGCGCGGCCTACGCGGCGCTGGCCGAGACCGCGCGCGCGATGACGCCGGGGCGCGTGGTGGGCGTGGTCGCCGCCCCGGGCGACCGCCGCGACGCCGACCTGATCGACATCGGCCGCACCTGCGCCGCCGGCTTCGACGAACTGGTGATCTACGAGACCGAGAACCGTGGCCGTACGGCGGGCAGCGTGGCCGACTTGCTGGTGCAGGGTGCGCGCCTGGGCCGCATCGCCAGCGACGGGTTGCAGTGCGAGCTGGACGTGCACAAGGCGATCCGCGCCGGCCTGGCCATGTGCCAGCCGGGGGATGTGATGGTGTTCGGCTGCGGTTCGTCGATCTCGGAACTGACCGAGGCGCTGCGGCCGACCAAGCCGGAGATCGCACAGCGGATCGCGGCGGAAGCGGTGTGAGTGTAAGAGTTTGAGCGTGGTGGCGGCCCTGCGGGGCCGCTTTTTTTTGGCCGCGCGGACGTGGCGGGCGTGTTCGGGTAGGTTGTGGTGGGGACGAGTCCCCGCCCTACGTATGTCGGTCTCGCAGACGGGGCGCGATCATGCATGCGATGATCCCGGGTGGGCACGAGTGCCCACCCTACCACGGCACAAGCGGCTGCGGCACTGTAGGGTGGGCACTTGTGCCCACGCGGTCGTACCGATGAGCAGCCCGACATCGGCAGGTTCGTAGCGTGGACACCCTACAAAAACAAAAGGCTCCATTCCTGGAGCCTTTTTTATACGAAACCGGAGCGATTAGGCGGTCTGGGCTGTAATCCGATCCGCACTCTCCGGATCATCCACCCGCAGCGCATCGATGAACACCTGCAGCGACGAGCCGCACGCAAACACCAGCACGTCGCCCGCCGTGCACAGGCTCAGGCCGTAGCGGATCGCCTTGTCCACCTCGATCTCACGGTGCAGCGTGTCCGACGGCCCGACCACGTTCTCGGCGCCCTGGATGATCAGATCCACCGCCCCGCCCACCGGACGGCCACGGCTCTGCGACTCGTACACCACCAGTTCGTCGAAACGCTCGCCGCACACTTCCCCAATCTGGATCAAATCGCTGTCGCGGCGGTCGCCCGGCGCGGTGACGATGCCGACCAACTGCCCCGGCAGCAGCGCGCGCGCCATTTCGGCCAGCGCCGCATAGGCCGCCGCGTTGTGCGCATAATCGACGATCACGGTCACGCCGCGCACGTCGAACACGTTGGTGCGCAGCGGATTGGTCTTGCTGTCCGAGACAAAGGTCGACAGACCGGCCGCGATCTGCGTGTTCGAGAAGCCCGAGGCCATCAGCGCCGCAGCGGCCGCCAGCGCATTCGCGATGTTGTAGCGCGCCCGGCCGCCGTAGCTCGACGGCATGCTCTCGACGCGCATCAGTTCCTGCTGGCGGGAGCCGTCGGCGATCACGATGGCGTTGTCCTGGAAGTAGGTACCACGCCCGCCGTCCTCGATGTGCTTGAGCAGGATAGGATTTTCCGGCTCCATCGAGAAGAACACGACTTCGGCGCCCGGCTTGGCGCGGCGCACCATCGCCACGCACAGCGCGTCTTCGGCATTCAGCACCACCGCGCGCGAAGCCGACGAGGCCACCACCGCCTTCACTTGCGCCAGGTCCTCGATGGTCTCGACGCCGTCCAGGCCCAGGTGGTCCGGCGAGACGTTCAGCACCACGCCGACGTCGCACTGATCAAAGGCCAGGCCGCGCTTCAGGATGCCGCCGCGCGCCGTTTCCAGCACCGCGAAGTCGACGTCCGGGGCCGAGAGCACGGTGCGCGCCGACCAGTAGCCGGTGCAGTCGCCCTTCACCAGGCGCTTGCCGTTGACGAACACGCCCTCGGTGGTGGTCACGCCGGTGCCCAGGCCCGCCACGCGCGCGGCGTGGGCGATCATCAGGGTGGTGGTGGTCTTGCCGTTGGTGCCGGTCACGGCCACCACCGGAATGCGGCCATTGGAAGGCCCCATCAGGCCGTCGACGATGGCTTCGCCGGCGTCGCGCGGCTCGCCCTTGCTCGGATGCTGGTGCATGCGGATGCCCGGCGCGGCATTGACTTCGATGACGGCGCCGCCCTGCTCGTCCAGCGGAACCGAAATATCCTGGCAAACGATGTCGATGCCGGCCACGTCGAGGCCGATCTTGTTGGCGGCGCGCACGCACAGGGCGCGCGTGGATTCCGGCAGCGTATCGGTCACGTCCTCGGCGGTGCCGCCGGTAGACAAGTTGGCGTTGCTGCGCAGTTCGACGCAGACGCCGGCCGCCGGCACCGCGTCGGGCACATAGCCCTGGCGGCGCAGCATGTCCTCGGCGTGGGCGTCGAGCGCGAGGCGGGTCAGCACGTTGCTGTGGCCGCTGCCGCGCGCCGGGTTCTGGTTCTCGATCTCGACCAGTTCCGTGATGGTGCTGACGCCGTCGCCGATCACATGGGCCGGACGGCGGAACGAGGCCGCGGCGATGCGTCCGCCGGCCACCAGCACGCGGTAGTCGCGGCCTTCGACGAAGCGTTCGACGATGATCTTGCGGCCGTACTGGCGCGCGAACTCGAAGGCCTTGGCCACTTCTTCCGGCGTGGCGCAGTTGGTGGTCACGCCCTTGCCCTGGTTGCCGTCGAGCGGCTTGATGGCGACCGGTTTGCCGACCCGGCGCGCGACGCGCTGGGCTTCTTCCACCGTGGTGACGGTGGCGCCTTCCGGCACCGGCACGCCGGCTTCCTGCAGCAGGG
>DAMABW010000498.1:0-3568 GCA_031999925.1 Massilia sp.
TGGGGTCGAGCACGCCGTCAAATATGCCCTCGGGCAGGCGCTGCTCGGCGGTCCAGTCCCAGTACGGCAGGGCGAACTGCGGGTCGCCGCTGAGTTCGCGGCAGACTTGCTCGAACCAGCCGAGGTAGCCGCGGTGCCAGGGCAGGAACCACCAGTTACCGTGTGGGCAGTCGAGGGTGTGGATGATGGCCTGGCGGTACCAGTTGCGCGGGTCTTCCGGCGGCAGCGCCAGCATCGCGCGCACGGCGCGTGCATAGCTTTCCAGCATGCGTACGCCCATCTTCGAACCCGAGGCGCTGGGCCGGCGCCAGCGTGCCCGCGCGGGCGGCTGGGCCAGGCCGGCGCCGAAGGGCAACAGGCTGGCGCCGGCGGCGAGCGCGGCGGATTGCAGGATACGGCGGCGTGACGGACTGGTGGCGCGATCGGGCGGGAAACGCATGGTGGACTCCGGGGAAGGAAGGATGAGGTCCGTCCGCGTCCTGGTAAGGTGCGCGGCGGCGCTACCTCAGCCTAGCCGGTCTGAACCGCGCGGCGCTGGTGCAGCGCAAACGAGCGCACCGTGCCGGTGCGGCGTGCCGCGTAAATGCTTGCCGCGAAAGAAAAAGGCCACACATCGCACGACGTGTGGCCTTCATGAAGGGCGATGCCGTCCGCTTCAGCGCGGCGCACTGTAGTTCGGGAACATTTCCTTCATCAGGAAGGCCTGCAGTTCGGCCGTGTCCTTCGGCCGCGCGCTCATCGTCACCACCTTGCCCAGGCGATGCGATTCCCATTCGAAGTCGCCGGTCTTTTCGCGGCGGATGAGTTCGATCATCTTCTTCACCACGGCGGTCTCGACATCCGGCTCGCTGCCCTGCTCCACCGTCACCGAGGTCAGCCAGCGGCGCTTGAAGTTCGGGTTCCAGCCACGGAACTTCAGGTCCATGCTGTGGAAGGTCTTGTTCGACACCGAGAAGATGCCGCCGCTTTCGTTGGCGTCGTCGCGGCCGCGGTTATTGATGGCGGCAATGTTCGCCAGCGCATTGCGGGTGCCGCGCGCGGCCTCGCTTTCTTCTTCCGACTGGCTCGGCTCGGTGGCGCCGCGCTGGGCGCGCTTGCGGGCGATGTACTCGGACATGTCCATCGGCGGCGCTTCTTCCGCATTCGGTTCCGGTTTCGGCTCGGGTGGCGGCGGCTCGACCTTGTCGACGATGCGCGGCTTTTCCTGCGGCAGCGTGATGGTGTCGGGCAGGCGCTCGACGCGCGGCGTGGTCGGGCGTGGCTGGGCCGGGTTCTTCGAGGGCTTGCTGGTCTTGGCCGGCGCCTGGGCCTGCGGCGGCTTCGGTTTCGACAGCGGTTGCACGTAGACCACCTCGCCACCCGGCGGCGGCTTGGCCTTTTTCTCGGTGCGTTCGGGCTGGTAGAAGTAGAGCGCTACCAGCAGCAAGTGCAAGGCGATCGTGATCGCCAGGCCGGTGCGGTTTGGACCTTGCTTGCCATAGGTCGGCACCACTGCGCCGGGCAGCGGCTGTCCGCAATGTTGGCAGACATCGCTGTGCTCGGCGTAGGAGTGGGAATGGTCACGCAAAATCAATCGAACTTTCGAAAACTGGTCAGCGCAAAGCGGTTGTGAGCCGAAGTCTACCCGGTTTGGGTGTCCGGCGCACGGATGCTCGCGCTGTACAGCTTACAGTGCCATATTCCTGATGGTTGTTACATTATGTTTCAGCCGATCTTGTGCAGCGACACGGGGGTTTCGTGCGTCGGCGCGTACACCGGCGCCTGTCCCACGCCATGCCCTGCCTCGTGCACCGTCTCGTGCGCGGCGATGTCGACGTCGGTCATCGGACCGCTGCCGCTGTACTTGTCCAGGTACAGGTAGATCACCGGCGTGATGTACAGCGTGATCACCTGCGAGAAGATCAGGCCGCCCACCACCGCCAGGCCCAGCGGCTGGCGCAGCTCGGCGCCGGCGCCGATGCCCAGCGCGATCGGCAGCGCGCCCATCATCGCCGCCAGCGTCGTCATCAGGATCGGACGGAAACGCAGGATGCAGGCTTCGCGGATCGCCTCGTCCGGCGTCATGCCGGCATTCCTCTGCGCGTCGAGCGCGAAGTCGATCATCATGATCGCGTTCTTCTTCACGATACCGATCAGCATCAGGATGCCGATCATCGCGATCAGGGTCAGGTCGAGGTTGAAGATCCACAGCGTCAGCAGCGCCCCCACCGCCGCCGACGGCAGGCCGGCAAGAATCGTCAGCGGGTGGATATAGCTTTCGTACAGCACGCCGAGCAGCACATAAATGACGCCGATGGCCGTGATGATCAGGATCAGCTGGCTCGACTGGGTATCCTGGAACACCGCCGCGTCGCCGCCGTAGTTCGTGATGATCGACGACGGCAGCTTCATCTCGCGCTTCATCTCTTCGATGGCGGCGGTGGCGTCGCCCAGCGGCACGTTCGGCGCCAGGTTGAAGGCCAGCGTGATCGCCTGCAATTGCCCTTGGTGGTTGATCGCCAGCGGGCCGACCGTGCGGCGCACGCTGGCAAAGCTCGACAGTTTCACCAGGTCGCCATTGCTCGAACGTACCGACACGCGCGACAGCGCATCGTCGTAGTAGCGGTCGGCCTCGGCCGCTTCCAGGATCACGTAATAGCTGGCAGCGGTCGAATAGATGGTCGAGACCTGGCGTTCGCCGAAGGCGGCGTACAGCACGGTGCGCACGTCGGCCATGTTCACGCCCAGGCGCGCGGCCTTGTCGCGGTCGATGTCGAGGGTCGCCTGCAGGCCCTTGTTCTGCGAATCGCTGGTGACGTCGCGGAATTTCGGATCGGCGCGCATGCGCTCCAGGAACTTGTCGGCCCAGCTGCCGATCTCGCCGCCCGACACGCTTTGCAGCGAATACTGGTAGCGGCTCTTGCTCTGGCGTCCGCCCAGCTGCAAGTTCTGCACCGGCGACATGTAGACCTGCACCCCGGCCACGCCGCGGGTGGCCTTGCGCAATTCATCCAGCACCACCGGCATGGCCGGACGTTCGCTACGCGGCACCAGCACCAGGAACATGCGGCCGCTATTCCCGCCGCCGACGAACGAGGTTACGTCCTGTACGTGCTTGTTGGCGCGCATGATGTCGACCACCTGGCCCTGCAGCGCCATCATCGCCTGCGAGGAGGTGTCTTCCGAGGCTTCGACGGTGATGCGGATCTGGCCCAGGTCTTCCTCGGGGAAGAAGCCCTTCGGCATGGTCATATACAGGATCGCGGTCAGGGCAAAGGTGCCAAAGGCCAGCATCAGCACCAGGAAGCGGTAGCGCAGCGCCTTGTCCAGGCTGCGCGCATAGCCGTTGCGCACGCTGGTGAACATGGCTTCGAAGCGGCGGCCGATCCAGGACATTTCGTGCGGCTCGATGTGGCCGCCGTTCTTGATCAGGCGCGAGCACAGCATCGGCACCAGGGTCAGCGATACCGCCGCCGAGACCAGCACCGCCAGGCCGACGATCACCGCGAATTCGCGGAACAGCAGGCCGATCACGCCCGGCATGAAGAAGATCGGGATGAACACCGCCACCAGCGAGATCGAGATCGAG
>DAMABW010000499.1:0-3557 GCA_031999925.1 Massilia sp.
CGAAGTCGTGAAAGGCCCGAACTCGGCCTACGGCGGCCGTTCCTCGGCCGGCGGCGGCATCAACCTGGTCAGCAAGACTGCCCAGGCGGATAACTTCTCGAACGCCAGCGTCGGCGTGGGCAGCCACGACTACCGCCGCGTCACCGGCGACCTGAACCGCACGGTGAACAACGACATCGCCTTCCGCCTGAACCTGATGGCCCACGAAAACAACGTGGCCGGCCGCGACGTGGTCGGCGGCGACCGCTGGGGCATCGCGCCGACGGTCACCTTCGGCCTGAGCGGTCCAAGCAAGGCCATCCTCAGCTACTACCACCTGAAGAGCAGCGAAATCCCGGACACCGGCATCCCGTTCAACAACCCGTTCTCGAGCGGTGCGAACGTGGCTCGCAACGGCAACGGCACCCCGATCGATGTCGACCGCTTGACCTTCTACGGCCTGGTGAACCGCGACTTCCGCGATACGAAAACCGACATCGGCACCGTCGACCTGCGCCACGACTTCGGCAACGGCCTGGTGCTGCGCAACGTCACGCGCTACGGCAAGACGAAGAACGACTACGTCTGGACCCAGCCCGACGACTCGAAGGGCAACGTCCTGCTGTACGGCACCGTCTGGCGCCGCACCAACACCCGCGTCACCGACACCGAGACCGCGGCGAATGCCACGAGCCTGTCGGGCAAGCTGACCACGGCCGGCATCAAGCACCGCTACAACGTCGGCGTCGAATTCAACCGCGAAACCACCGAGCGCGGCAGCTATGTGTTCACGCCGGGCACCAACAACCTGCTGACCAACAATACCGTCTGCGCGACCTCGGGCGCGGCTACCGGCTACAACTGCGCGCCGCTGAACAACCCGAATCCCTACGATCCGTGGGTGACGACGCGCACGCTGTCGCCGGCCGTTACCGAGATCGAGACCCGCACCCGCGCCGTCTACGGCTTCGACACCATCGAGTTCAATCCGCAGTGGATGCTGAACCTGGGCGCGCGCTGGGATGATTTCTCGAGCGAGCTGAACGTGAGTAATGCGCCGGCCTCGCGTGCCCGCGTCGAGAGCAGCTTCGACACCTACCAGGCCGGCCTGGTGTTCAAGCCGGCCGCCAACGGCAGCGTCTACCTGTCCTGGGCCACCGCGGCCACGCCGCCGGGCAATGACGGCGGCGACGGCCTCGACGGCCTGACGGTGGCGATCCAGAACCTGGAGCCGCAGACCAGCAAGAACATCGAGCTGGGCACCAAGTGGGAAGTGCTGAATAACCGCCTGTCGGTGAACGCGGCCATCTTCCAGAGCAAGATGAACAATGCCCGCGTTACCTCGCCGGACGGTACCAGCCAGAACGTCGGCAAGCGCGAGATCCGCGGCTTCGAGACCGGCTTCTCGGGCAAGCTGACCAATGCATGGCAAGTATTTGGCGGCTACACCTACCTGAACGCCACGGTCGAGGACAACGGCTTCGTGAACACCGGCACCACCGCGGCACCGGTGTGGACGCCGTCGCCCTACAACGGCAACGCCTTCCCGACCACGCCGAAGCACGCGGCTTCGCTGTGGACCTCGTACGCCTTCCGCAAGAACATCACGGCCGGCATCGGCATGAACTACGTCGACCGGGTGTATGCCAACGTCAACAACACGAAGTACGCGCCGAGCTACACCCGCTTCGACGCCATGGCCAGCTATGTGCTGAACAAGAACGTGGCCTTCCAGCTGAACGTGCAGAACCTGGGTGACAAGGTCTACTTCGATCGCGTGTCGTCGCCGCACTACGCGGGCGTGGGCGCCGGCCGTTCGGCAACCCTGACGGCCAACCTGAAGTTCTAAGGCTTCAGCGAGCTTGCACGCGGCCCTCCCTGCTGCCAGCGGGAGGGCCGTTTTGTTTCATACGAAAGGAATTCGAGCATGATGGTGCATATCCCCGGCGTCCTGAGCCGGGAGCAGGTGGCGGCGATGCGCAAGCGTTTGATGGAAACCGATTGGGTCGACGGCCGCGCCAGCGTCGGGGCGCAAGGCGCGCAAGTGAAACGCAACCGCCAGCTGGCCGAGGGTTGGCCGCTGGCGCTGGAACTGGGCGGCATCGTCAGCGCGGCGCTGATGGCCAATCCGCTGTTCTTCTCGTCGGTGTTGCCGCTGCGCATCCTGGCGCCGTATTTCAACAGCTATGGCGGCGGCGAGCATTATGGGCTGCACGTGGATGGGGCAATCCGCGCCCAGCGTCCGGGCATGCCGGCCTTGCGCGCGGACGTGTCGACCACGGTGTTCCTGAGCGATCCGGAAGAATATGACGGCGGCGAGCTGGTGGTGGTGGATGCCTACGGTACCCACGAGGTGAAATTGCCTGCCGGGGATGCGATCGTGTATCCGTCGGGGAGCGTGCACCAGGTGCTGCCGGTGACGCGCGGCGAACGGGTCGCTTCCTTCCTCTGGACACAGAGCATGGTGCGCGACGACGGCAAGCGCGCGATGCTGTTCGAGCTCGACACCCATATCCAGGCGCTGCGTGGCGCGCATGGGGAATCGGAAGCCACGGTCGGGCTGACCGGGCATTATCATAACCTGCTGAGGATGTGGGCCGAAGTCTGATGCTGCGGTGATCCGCCAGCAAAGGCGGTTTGGCAGGAAGGCGTTGGGCAGCGGCTGCGGACTGCCGGCAGTGTAGCGCGCCTCGCGGGCGTC
Source organism: Massilia sp. (assembly GCA_031999925.1). Taxonomy (GTDB): domain Bacteria; phylum Pseudomonadota; class Gammaproteobacteria; order Burkholderiales; family Burkholderiaceae_D; genus Telluria. The sequence goes on from DAMABW010000499.1 coordinate 2,681, forward strand.
GCGGTGGCTGGAACTATTGTTTTTGGGCTAAGGCAGCTAGGGCATGAGGCCGCCTGCGGGCGTGAGCAATTGTTTTGAGTTAAAGCACCGGGCGGGAGAGGGTGGGGAGGATTTGCCAGGCCCCTCTGAAATCCTGTCTCGTTCGGCCTGTACATCGTGTCGCATCCTGTCTCGTTTTGTCTCGAAAAATAACGAGATAAGAAAAGACAGGATGCGACAGCTTTGCCACCCCAAACGAGACAGGTTTGCAGCGGCGCTTTTCTGCCTCTTCCGGTCCCTCTCCGGCCTGGCTACACCTTTACATTAGAACGAATAATCCACCCGCGCATACATCGAGCGCCCATTGATGCCGAAGGGGCAGGTTTCCCAGCAGTGGGTAAAGCCCATGGACGGGAAGGGATTGGTGTCCGAGCCCTGCCAGCGCGTCGGGTAGGTGTCGAACAGGTTGTTGATGCCGGCCGAGACGCTCAGCGCCTTGCTGAAGGAATAGCGCGAGGTCAGGTCGACGATCCACTTCGCGTTCCAGGTCTGCACGTCCGGCGTGAAACCCTGGCCCTGCACCTTGCCGAAGTAGTTGGCGCGGGCGGTCACATTCCACGGACCCGTCGTGTAGTCGGCCGCCAGCACGTGGTGCTGGCGTGGCTGTCCGCGTTCGATCAAGGTCACCTGGGCATCGTCGAACAGTTGCTCGCCCGTCAGGACCGGCGACTGCGAATGGCGGTCCTTTACCTTCGTCTTGTTGAAGCCCAACTGGCCGGACAGCACCAGCGTCGATCCCGCGCCGCGCGTGGTGTGCTGGGCCGTCAGGTCGAAGCCGTCGGTGCTGGTGTCGATGGCGTTGGTGAAGAACTGGGCCTGGCCCACGCGCAGCGGCACC
>DAMABW010000500.1:0-3551 GCA_031999925.1 Massilia sp.
TGCACCGCCGGAATGGCGAGCGCATCGGGTGCGCTGGCGCCAAGTGCGGCCAGGCCGAAGACGCCGTCGGCGCCCATCCAGCCGCCCGCCAGGATGGCGCGCGCGCCCAGCAGCAGTTGCTGGCCGGTGTGCGGGTGGGCGGCCGGGTCGAGCCAGACCAGGAAGCGCTCGCCATAGAAATTCCAGTGCGCGATGTCGTCGGGACTGGTGGCGCGCAGCAGGCCGATGGTGCCGATCACGCCGACGGCCAGCACGCAGATCGCCGCTGTCGCGGCGCGCTGGCGCGCGGCCAGCGACCAGGCCAGCAGCATCGCCGCACTCCAGACCAGCAGCAGGATCAGCGGAGAATAATCGTCGACCTGGACCAGGGCCACGGCCAGCAGCACGATGAACAGCAGCGCCGGCGAGGCCAGGCGCAGCCAGCGCAGCAGGGCGGCCTTGCGCGCGCTGCTTCCGGTATCGCCAGCGCCCAGGCCGAGCGCGATGCAGTGCGCCGTCAGCACGGTCAGCGCGAGCTTGGCGAATTCCACCGGCTGCAGATCGAAGACGCCGGTTTCGCTGCCCCAGCCGACCTGCACCAGCAGGGCGACAACGGCGCAGCACGCCAGCGCCAGCAAGGCCCACTCGACCTGGGCCTGCGAGGCCGGGCGGCGCGCCTTGACCAGGCCGGCGAGGCCGGTCAATCCCAGGCCGAGCGTGGTGGCGGCGGCGGTTTTCTGGAAGTGGCGCATCCACGAGGTGTCGGCGGCAGCCGTGCCCAGTTCCAGTTGCAGCAGCAGGCCGCCGGCCAGCAGCAGCACGCCGGTGGTCAGCACCGCGTTCGGACGGCGCAGCTGCACTCCGTACCAGAGCGCGCCCCAGGCCAGCAGCAGGGTCGGCGCGGCGCCGGGCGCCTGGCCGGCGCGCACAGCCAGCAGCAGGATGAAGCCGGCGATCGCCAGCGCGACGCCGGCGCCAAGGCGCAGGGCCAGCGCCGGCTGCTTGCGGAACGCCGTGCACCAGCCTAGCAGGCCGGCAAGCAGGCCGCTGGCCAACGCGACGGCGCCGGTCCAGGGCGCGCCGGCGGGCAGCAGCCAGGGATTGCGCGGCGCCCATTCCCAGCTCACGCCCTCGGGCAGTTCGGCGCGCGTATCGGGAAAGAGGGCGACGCGGCTGACGGGTTGCAGCTGTAACGTATCGCCATCGATCGCGGCCAGCAGGCGGGTGCGGCCGACGCCCAGGGCGCTTGCGCCATCGAGCGGCAGTTCGCGCAAGGCCAGGTCGGCGGGCAAGCCGTCGACCTCGGTGAGCAGCGGCACCCGGCCGCTGCCGCTGGCCGCGTACAGTGTCGGCACGCCGTCGACGAGGGCGATGCTGGCGCTGCCAGGCGCGGCGTCCGGGTTGCCGATCGTGGTGGCGCAGGACAAATTGCCGCCGAAGCCCAGGGGCCGTTCGAAGCCGAGGAAGGCGGGCAGGATGCGGTTCCAGAATCCGAGCAGGCGCGCGCCGAGCGAGGCTTGCGGGCAGGCGCCCTGCGCGCTGCCGTCCTGGCGCAGCAGGGCGCCGTCGTATTCCCAGGTGCGCGCGCCGTCCTTCAGACGCAGCACGCCATCGTGTGCCGTCTCGACGCTGTAGCGCGCGGCGCCGAGCTGGAAGCGCTGGCCGGCCTGCAGCGCGAGCGCGCCGCTGCGCGTCTTGGTGCCGTCGGCGCCGTGTTCGATGCGCAGGCCCTGCATGCCGCTGGCGCTGGCGATGAACCAGCGGCCGGCGCTGTCGCGGCGCAGGCGCAGGTGGCGCGGGTCGGCCTGGGGCGCGGCGAGTTCGGCGCGTCCGAGTTCGATGGTGTGGCCGGGCGCCAGTTTGATCGTGATGTCGCTGGGCGAAAAGGCGGGCGGCATGCGCAGCACGGCCAGCGCCTGCAGCGCGCACAGCAAGGCGAGTGCGGCGGCGGCCAGCATGCCGAGGCCGAATCCAGGACGTGGCGCGGGCATCATGCGGCCCTCCGCACCGGGGTGCTGCCGGCGGCTGCGGCGATCATGCGGCTGATCTCGAGCGCATGGCGCGGGCGGTCCTGGCGCCGTGCGGCGAGCAGGGCGCGCAGCAGGGCCAGGGCGGCGGCGGGGTCTGCGTTCTCGTTCGCGGCGCGGGCACATTCGAGGAACCGTTCGGCTTCGTCGTCGGCCAGCGGCGGCGGGGCAACGCCGTTCCAGGCTGCCTGCAGTAGGGCGGCGCCGTCGCGTCCGTGCGCGCGCCAGGCATCGGCGCAGGCGCCGCTGTAGCGCAGCGTGGCGCCGTCGGTGACCAGATAGTAGAAGACGGCGCCGAGCGCGAAGTAATCGGTGCGCGCATCGGTCAGGTGGCCGGCGCCTTCGCCAGGGAAGAACTGTTCCGGCGCCTGCCAGCTGGCGGTGCCGGCATAGGAATGGGCGGCGGCGTCGAGCAGGCTGCGGTTGGTGCCGAAGTCGGCCAGCTTCAGGGTGCCCGTGGCGGCATCGACCAGCAGGTTGCCGGGCTTCAGGTCGAGGTAGCGCCAGCCGTACTGGTGGACCTTGGCCAATGCGCCATTGATCTGTGCGAGCCAGGCCAGCGCCTGGGCCAGGCCGATGCGGCGGGCGGCGGCGTTTTGCGCCGCCATGTGGGCGGCGAGGTCGCCGTCGAGCAGGTCGAGCGCCATGGCCGGCAAGCCGTCATGCAGGCCATGGTCGAGCAGGCGCACAATGTGGCGTGCGTCCCAGGGCGCGAGGTTGGCGAGGAAGGCGATTTCGCGCGCGGCGCATTCGGCCCAGCGCGCCTGCACGGCGGGCTCGGCGCGCGTCATCTGTTCGCGGTTGACCAGCTTGATGGCGACGTCGCCGGTCGTGCTCCCCTCGGCGCGCCAGACCACGCCGTAGGCCGAGCCGGCCAGTTGTTCGCGCAGCCGGTAGTGGCCGGCCGCGAGTGTCACGATGTCGCCGCTGTGGTACATGCATTCCTCCGCTCGTCTCTCTCGGCGGCAGGCGCCGCCGAGAGGTTTAGCGGAGGGCAGGGGGAAACCAGGTCGAAAGGCGCAGGGTCGTCGATATGGCCCGGCGTGGGCGAGTGCTAGCAGATCGGCTCGCGGTGACCGTCGAAGCGCCATCCTGATGCGGATTTCACGAACAGGAATCGCTCGCGCCAGGAGTCGCCGTGCAGCAGGTTGGAGAATACCGCGCTGCAGGAAATCGCGGTATCGCCGCACACTGTCCAGTCGCTTACGCTAGCGACGGAATAACGCTTGTGGGCGTTTCGCAAGGGAGGCCGCCGCAGTGTGGTGCGGCCGTTTGCAGTCATGAGCAGATCGCCGACAGCAGGCGGAAGCTCGGCGAAGGACATGCCGACCATGAATCGCATGATCGGATCGATTGCATCTCTCAATACTGCCAGGTCATGCTCGTTTTCGATGGACGATATGTCGACCTTTTGTTTCGTCTTCCGGTATGGTTCCGACCGCAGGAAGCGCGTATCCGGAGCGTTCTTCGCTGACGCCGGCAACACCAGCGCTAGCGGAAGGGCGATCAGTAACCGGCGAATGGATGTCATTGCTCCGAGGGGCG
>DAMABW010000501.1:0-3548 GCA_031999925.1 Massilia sp.
GTGCCCACCGTACGGTCACCGCAGCAGGCCATTTGTCAGCGTGCCGATCCACCAACGCGCTTGACTTCCCCCGACCCCGCAACCGACTTGCTCACCTGCGGATCGCCGTAATACTTCACATCGCCCGACCCCGCGATCGACACGCCGAGCCGGTTGCGCGGCGCCACCACCGCGTCGCCCGACCCCGCCACCGACACGCTGGCGCTGGCCGCCTGCACCCGGCCCAGGTCGACGTCGCCCGAGCCCTTGATCGACACCGACAGCTTCTCCACGCTTCCGCCTTCGGCCTCGATATCGCCGCTGCCGGCCAGCGACACCGACAGCGTGTCGGCTTCCACGCCTTTCAGCCTGATCTCGCCCGACCCGCCCATGTCGATGTCGAGCCGCTTCGCGCGCAGCGGGTCGGCGTGGATGCTGCCCGAGCCGCCCAGCGACAGGCGTTCGATCGCGCGCGCCTGCACCACGATGCGGATCGAGGTGCTTGAAAAGCCCAGGTCGCGCCGCGCCGGACGGATCTTCAGCACGCCGTCCTCGACCACGGTTTCCAGCAGCGGCAACACATTGTCGTCGGCCTCGACGGTCACGCTCTCGCTGTTCCCGATGCGCAGCTCGACCCGTCCCGGCGTGCCCAGCGACAGGCCGCTGAAGCCGCTTACCTGCCGGTTCTGCTTGACGATGCGGCCGCTTCCCCGGACCTGTTCGCTGCCCCAGGACCACGAGGTAGCGCCGGCGTGGCCGGCGACGGCGAGGCTGGCGGCCATGCCGGCGGCGAGCAAGGCACGGCGGGTGGCGGAAAAGGCGGTGGTCTGGGTCATGATGTTGTCCTCATGGTTGTCGATGACCAGACTGTAAAGCCGCAGGACCACGCGCGCCCTTGTTTTGCGACGAACGGCAGCCGAAGGCGGCCAGGACGTCGTCCCGTAGGACAAATGCGGCACGCCGCGTTGCGAATAAACTGCGCGCCGCGACCGACATCCACTACAATCTTGCCCTTTTTGACTCCGGCCCGGCCGGAAAGGAAGTGGAAGATGAATGCGCTGTTGTTTGTCCTGGCCTTTTGCGTGGGCCTCTTTATCTCGGTGCAGGCCGCCATCAACAGCCAACTGGCCGGCGCCCTGCACGCCAACTCGGTGGTGGCCGCCTGGATCTCGTTCACCGTCGGCACGATCGTGCTCGGCATTGCCGCCTTTGCCCGCGGCGGCGTGGGCGAAGCCCTGGGCGCCCTGGTGCACCAGCCGCTGTGGAAAATGACCGGCGGCGTGCTCGGCGCCGCGTTTGTGTTCGGCACCGTGTTCCTGGCGCCGCGCATCGGTCTCCTGAACCTGGTGGTGCTGGTGATCGCCGGCCAGCTGATGATGTCGATGGCCATCGATAACTTTGGCCTGATCAACATGGCGGTGCGCAAGGTCTCGAGCATCCGACTGGCCGGCGCCCTGGTGGTGGTGGCGGGCGTGGCGCTGACCCTGTTCGGCGACAAGATTGTGGCGGCGTTGGAACGCTAAACAATTTCTCACCAGCAGATGCATTTTCTGCCAGGCATGGTTTTATAATGGTCGGACTTGTCTGAACGACACTTCGATTGAGCTAAGAGCCACGCCAGATGGAACATCACCAGTCCTCGCAAATCCCCACGCTGACCTATATCGAGAACGAAGACCACCCGGTCTTCGGCACCCTGGTCGAGCAGATCCTGCACCTGCTGAATTCGCGCCTGGTGTTCTCGGACATCATCATCCACCAGAACAGCCCGCTGATGCTGCGCCAGCCGAAGGGCCTGGTGGCGGTGACGGATTCGCCGATCACGCGCGAGGAACTGGAAGAATTTTTCGATGTCATCGAGCCGAACTGGGCCGAGCGCATCGCCGACCGCGCCTTCGACCGTTCGATCGACCTGCACACGGCGCGCATCCGCGCCAACTGCTTCAGCTTCCAGGGCAAGAAGCGCTGGGGCTGCGTGATCCGCCGCTTCCCGAAGGAGCCGCTGCCCCTGGCCGAACTCGGCCTGTCCGGCGACGCCCAGGACTTCGCACGCCTGTCCAGCGGCCTGGTACTGATCATCGGCGACACCTGCCAGGGCAAATCGACGACGATCGCCTCGATGATCGACGAGATCAACAAGCGCCGCTCGGGCCACATCATCACCATCGAAGACCCGGTCGAGACCCTGATCCCGCAGCGCAAGTGCATCATCACCCAGCGCGAGGTGGGCAAGGACGGCGACGTCGAAAGTTATTACCTGGGCGCGCTGGACGCGCTGCGCGAGCGGCCGGACGTGATCGTGATCGGCGAGATCCGCGATGCGCAGACGGCGCAGGAAGCCCTGGCCCTGGCCGAATCCGGCCCGCTGGTGCTGGCCTCGCTGCACGCGCGTTCCACCGAGATGGGCTTGCAGAAGATGCTGCGCCTGCTCGGCAACTCCGAGTCGCAGGCCCAGGCGCTGGCGCACGCGCTGCGCGGCGTGCTGTGCCAGGCGCTGCTGCCTTCGCTCGACGCCAACCGCTACCACCTCGCCACCGAATGCCTGAGCAACACGCCGGCCGTGGCGCGCCTGGTCGAAGCCGGCGACCTGGGGGCGCTGCGCGCCTACATGAACAGCGGGCGCGATCCGGGTACGCACACCATGAACGCCTCGCTCGAGCGCCTGCTGGCAGGGCACAAGGTCAGCGTCGAGGATGCGCGCAACGCCACCACCGACCGCGTCGGGTTCGCCGAGCTGGTTTAAGGATCACTTCAAGCCCAGGTCGAAGTCGAAGTCGAGGTCGGTATGAGTGCGGGTATCGGTGCCGGAGGCCAGGCGTTCGGCCAGCAGGGCCGACACCACCGCCTGGATCACGTGTACCGCCCAACGCTCGGTCGCCTTGCGCGGGCCGGCTTTCACCTCGCCTTCGGTAATGCCGAGCACCGGCGCGATGCAGCCGATGTTCACGGCATACAGGGCGGTGCCGTACAGGGTGCCAAGGGCGAGCGGCGACAGCGAAGGCAGCAGTTCGCGCAACTTGGGCAGCGCCGCGGCAAAGGCCGCCGAGGCGCCGAGGTGATTCGCAAATTCGACGACGCTGGTGCCGGTGTCGCCGATCATCGCGCGCGAACCGGTCAGGTCGTCGATCCAGTCGACCGCGTCGCGGTCCAGCGTCTTGCCCAGCACGCCGCTCTTGCGGCCCGCCACCATGACCGCGGTCGTGACCACGCCCGCAATCAACCCGCCTACCACTGCCGCCTTGTATCGTTCCATGAGCACTCCGCCTGAAAGATGAAGGCAAGGGAGGCGAGCGCTGTCGCCTCGCATTGCCGGGTTCATCACGGTATGCCGGCGTGAAGGATGCGTCTGTTCGATTCCAAACAGAGCGCATCGAGGCGGGAGGTGTGAAGCGGCTGGTCAGGCCCGGTTCGATTTGCCGATGACGCTGGCGACCTTGGTGGTGATGACGTCGACCGCAGGATAGTTCGCGCCGTGCGGCAGGATGACGTCGGCGTGGCGCTTGGTCGGCTCGATGAATTGCTTGTGCATCGGGCGCACCGTTTCCAGGTACTGGCCGACGATGCTCTCG
>DAMABW010000502.1:0-3545 GCA_031999925.1 Massilia sp.
CGCATTACGCGCGAGCGCGCGCTGTCGGCAGCGAAGATGAGCATCGGCCGCATCGGCACCCTGGTGGCGGAAGAATGCATCCAGCTGCACGGCGGTATCGGCATGACCTGGGAACTGCCGATGGCCCACTTCGCCAAGCGCCTGGTGCTGATCGACCACCAACTGGGCGACGAAGACCATCACCTGGAGCGTTACATCGCGCTGGGCCGCGCAGTTCAGCAAGACCCGGCTACGGCATGAGCAACGCACTGATCGTGCGGACCGAGGGCGCCGTGCGCGTCCTCGTCAACAGCAACCCGGTGGCGAGGAATGCGATCCGCCCGGAGCTGTACGACGCGCTGCAGGCGGCGCTGCTCGACGCGGCGGCCGACCCGGCCATCGGCGCGATTGTACTGGTCGGCGACGGCGAGTTCTTCTGCGCCGGCGGCGACTTGCGCGCACTGGCGACGCGGCGCGAACTGGCGCCTGCCGAGCGGCGCGTGAAGATCGAGCGCCTGCACGAGACCATCCGCGCGATCCGCAATTGCCCGAAACCGGTGATTGCGGCGGTGGAGGGCGGGGCGGCCGGTGCGGGCTTGTCGTTGGCGCTGGCATGCGACATGCTGGTGTCGGCGCGCGATGCCTTCTTTGCGATGGCCTATGTGAAGGTGGGCCTGAGCCCGGATGGCGGTGCGACTGCTTTCCTGTCGCAGTTCCTGTCGCGCCAGCTGATGACGGAGCTGTGCCTGCTGGGCGAGCGCCTCACGGCCGAGCGCCTGCATGCGCTGGGCGCCGTGAATCGCCTGACCGAACGCGGCGCGGCCCTTGCGGAAGCGGTCGCGCTGGCGGCGCGCGTGGCCGATGGCCCTGCGAATGCGAATGCGCGCATCAAGACGCTGTGCGCCCAGGCGGGCTCGAACAGCCTGCACGAACAGCTGGACCTGGAAGCGCAGCTGATGGTCGAGTCGCAGGGCGACGAGGAAGCGCTGGAAGGCATTGCCGCCTTCTTCGGCAAGCGCGCGCCGGACTTCAAGGCGCTGCGCCTGAAGCAGTAACAAGAACAAGCCGCCGGCGCCGCAAAACGCGGACGCCGGCAGGTAGAACAGTGGAGATCAAGTTGAACAGCAAATCCAATCTGCCGCTGGCAGGCGTGCGCGTGCTGGACCTGTCGCGCGTGCTGGCCGGCCCCTGGTGCGCCATGGTCCTCGGCGACCTGGGCGCGGAAGTGATCAAGGTCGAGCATCCCGAGCGCGGCGACGACACGCGCGACTGGGGCATGCGCGTCGGGTCCACCGAGACCGCTTATTTCAACAGCGTGAACCGCAACAAGCGTTCCGTCTGCCTCGACCTGAAGACCCCGGAAGGCCAGGAAATCGCGCGCGAGCTGGTACGCAAGAGCGACGTCGTGATCCAGAACTTCAAGTTCGGCGACGTCGAGCGCATGGGCCTGGGCTACGATGAACTGAGCAAGGACCAGCCTGGCCTGATCTACTGCTCGATTACCGGCTACGACCGCACCGGACCGGAAGCAACCCGTCCCGGCTACGACCTGGTGATCCAGGGCGAGTCCGGCCTGATGGCGCTGAACGGCGAACCGACCCAGCCGCCGCTGAAGTTCGGCGTGGCGGCGGTCGACATGATGACCGGGATGTATGCGGCACAAGGCGTGCTGGCCGCGCTGTATGAGCGCGAGAAGAGCGGTCAAGGTCGCCACGTGGGCATGGCCCTGTTCGATTGCGGCCTGATGATCACCGCCTACTACGGCCTGGAAGCCCTGCTGCGCGGGAACGATCCGCCGCGCTTCGGCAACGGCCACCCGTCGATCATGCCCTACGGCGTGTACGAAGCGGCCGACGGCCCGCTGGTGATCGCAGTCGGGAATAACAGCCAGTTCCTGCGCTTCTGCACGGATGTGATCGACCGGGCCGATATCGCCAGCGACGAGCGCTTCAAAACCAACCTGACGCGTACCCAGCATCGCGACGAGCTGATGCCGATGATCCGCAGTGAACTGGCCAAGCGCCAGCGCCGTGACCTGCTCGATGCGATGAGTCGGGTCGGCATTCCTTGCGGCGAAGTGGCGGGCCTGCACGAGGCGCTAACCTCGCAGCGTGCTACAGATGGTGGCCTGGTGCAGTACATGTCGCACGACGAAGTGGGGCAGGTGGCCGTGCTGGCGTCGCCGTACCGCTTCAATGGCGAACGCCTGCCGATCCGCAGCGCGCCGCCGCGTTTGGGAGAAGGCACGAACGAGGTGCTGGCCGACTTGCTGGGTCTGTCGGAAGAGAAGATCGCCAGCCTCAAGGAGCGCGGCGTCTCCCGGTAAGCGCCTGTCCAGCGGATCGTCACAGGAATCCCCCGCGATCTGCTGGACGGTATGGAACCCTCACCGTAAAACGCGCTCCAACGCCTTTGCCGGCGAACGCTTTCGTGCGCTGGCAGGGAGGAGCACGTCATGAAATGTCTCGTCATCGCGGCCCTGGCCGTGGCCGTGGTCGTGGGCGCCTGCGCCCCGATTACGCCGCGCCAGGATCTGGTCGGCACGCCTGTGCCGGCGGACGCCGCCAGCCGCACCGTCAGCATCAGCCCCGCTACCCGCTACGTCAACGTCATCGGCGGCGACGTGGTGCGCTTCGAATCCGCAGGCCAGGCCTTTGCCTGGAATTTCAACGCCAGCCCGATCGTCAGTGTGTTTGCCCTGAACCAGGTGGCGCCGAGCGGCATGCTCGACTACGAAGTGCTGGTCTACCTCATGCCCGATCCGCTCTACAACGAAGGAAGCGAACTCTATGCGCGTAGCCGGTTAGCCAATCCCTGGCATCTGGTCCACTAGCGCCTCAGCCAGGGTCCGACGACATGCCCGCGGCGTCGCCCGCCGCGGCACGGGGTTCGCGCATGCGCAGCATCGCCACCAGCGAGACCGCTTTCACGGCAATTGCGATCCAGAACACCAGCGTGAAGCCGAAGTGGTGGGCCAGCACGCCGCCCAGCAGCGGGCCGACGGCCATCATCAGGTGAGACGCCGTGTCCGACACCGCGATCAGCATCGGCAGTTCGTGGTGCGAGCCGAACTCCAGCACGAAGTTCTGCGAGGCGATCTGGTAACCGCCCAGGCCCGCGCCGAGGCCACAGAAGGCCAGTATGAAGAGCGGCAGGCTGTGTGAGACCATCAGCGCAAGGGTCGACACCAGCCACAGGCCCACGCTGAGCAGGAACACCAGGCGGTAGCCGCGCTTGTCGGCAATGCGGCCCCAGAGCAGGTTGCTCACGGTCTGGGCCAGCAGGAAAGACAGCGACAAATAGCCGAGCGTGGCGCCGGACAAATCGACGAACTTGCCGGCGTGGATGGCGTAGAAGGGCGCGGCCGTCATGCCGAGTGCGGCGAGCGCGCGGGCGATGAAGAAGCGTGTGAACTGGCGGTCGCGGCGCAGGATGGCGGGGATGTCGCGCAGTCTCTGCATCAGGCTGGATGCGGCGCGCACGGCCAGCGACTCCGGCTCCCGCAGGAAGCTCAGCGCCGAGATGCCGATGCTGGTCAATATGAAGGCGACCATGAAGGTCGAGGC
>DAMABW010000503.1:0-3544 GCA_031999925.1 Massilia sp.
CGCCAGGAATTCGTCCTTGCGGCGGTCGGCCACGATCAGCGCGTCTTCCGCCTTCTGGCGTACGTCCATCTCGTGCTCGAGGGTGCGGTTCGCCGCCTGCAGGGCGTCGGCGCGGCGGCCGATCTCGGCCAGCATGTCGTTGAAGGCGTCGACCAGCACCCCGATCTCGCCGCTGTTATTGCCCGGCACGCGCAAGGTGAAGTCGCGCCGCTGCATCACCTGGCGCGCGACGTTTGTCACCGCTTCCAGCGGGCGGGTGATGGCCGCCTGCAGGCGCGAGGCCACCAGGCCGGCAATCACCAGCGCGCCGAGCATCACGCCGCCCAGGATGGCGCCGTAGTTCAGCAGGCGGTCGACCAGGCCGTAGCGCGAACGCAGGTAGACGGTGCCGACCAGTTCTCCGTTCTCGACGATGTTGTGCCAGACCTCGAGCCCGCCGCGCTCGATCAGGTAGCCGGCCGCGCGCGGACGCGTCGGCAGGGTCTGCTCGGTGCCGGCTTTCACGTAGCTCGCGAAGCGCGTGCCAGAGGCGGTGAAGACGGCGCCGGACAAAATTTGCGGCCGTGCGCGCAGCACCGCCAGCTGCTGCTGGGCGGTCTTGGCGTCGCTGAACGCCAGCGCCGGCGCGGTAACGCTGGCCATGATGTCGGCCTGCGTGGTGAGATCGTCGATCCACAGGCGCTGGAAGGTGCGCAGGTCGAGCACCAGCATCGCCACCGAGGCCGACAGCAGGGCCGCCAGCGTGGTGAACACCGCCATCTTGATCAGTTTGCTGCGGACGGAACCGGTATCGTGCGCGTTCATCAGGAATTCCCCTTCACGACGCGGTTGGCGACGGTGAGCAGTCGCGAACTGAGTTTCACGTTATTTCTCTCTGCTGAATCGAGGGATACGTCGAAGCGCACGCGCTCGTCGACGATCCGGAAATTGATGACACTGCCCTGTTGCAGGCCGAGTTCGCACTCGGTGACCGGCAGCAGCGCCGGCGGGCTGCTTTTCAGGACGCGGCCGGCGCGCACGCTGTCGCTGCCGGCCACGAACAGCAAATGCACGGGGTTGCCGCCCTCGCCTTCGCGCAGCTGGCGCACCACCACCGGACGGCCGCCGATGTTGCGGCCGGCGACCACGCGCGACAGCTCGGCCGCCATTTCGTCGGACCCCACCACCCCGATCGTGACCGGCGCGCCGGGGTCGGGAAAGGCGCCGGCCGGGAATTCGGCATAGCCGAGGAATTTATATAGAAAGGCGGCTTTCACGCGGCGCTCGAGCGCCTGGCTGCTGGCGCCGTTCTGGGCCAGCGCGGGCGGCGGCGTCACGCCGGCCACGGTGAACAGCGCGGCGGCGCAGGCCAGCGTCCAGCCGGCCAGGCGCGCTGGACGCGCCACGGCAGGCGCGGCTGGCCGCACGGCATCCGTCGCGCCGGGGGTTGCGGCAGGCGGCATGGAAGAAGATGAAGATCGGTGTCGAATCATTGGCCGCTTAAAATTGCAGGATCGCGCTGAAGCCCAGGCTGCGCTCGAAGGTCTGGCGTAGGCCCGGTTCGCCGAATTCGGCGTGCTGGTCGTGCAGCAGGTTACGCCCGACCAGGGCAAGCTCGAGGTTCGGCCTGGTTTGCCAGGCGAGACGCGCGTCGAGCTCATGATATCCCGGCACGGTGGGGCGCGTCAGCTTGCCGACGTGCCGCAGCGACAAATCGAGTTGCAGATCGGCACTTAGCTCGTGCGCCGAGCGCAGGCTCCAGTAGCGTTTCGGGTCGTTCGGCGCCAGGCCCAGGAAGCGCGACCAGTCGCGGCTGCCGGTGTCGGCTTCCACGCGCACGTTCTGGAACACGGCGCCGCCCGACAGGCGCCAGCCGTGCAGCACCTGCCAGCTGGCCCAGGTTTCGAGGCCGCTCGCACGACCGTCGGCGCGGTTTTCGAAATGCGCCGGCGCGCCGGGGCGCACTTCCAGCGTACGCAGGCGGTCGTAATCGCTGTGGAACAGCGTGGCGGACCACGAAAACGCCGGCGCCGGCTGGGCGCGGTAGCCGAACTCGATCACGCGCGCGGTCTCGGCGTCGAAGTTGGGCCCGCCCTCGACGAAGTAGCGCGGCGTGCCGTCCGGCGCACTGCCGGCCGCCAGGCGCAGGTCGCGGTCGATGCGCGACGGCGCCCGCACCGTGCGCGACACGGCGGCCCAGGCCAGCGCGTTCGGCTGCACGTTCCAGGCCAGGCGCGCGCTCGGCAGCCATTCGACCCCGGTATAGATATTGTGCTCGGCCTTGATGCCGGCCGTGGCGCGCAGCGTGCTGGTGAGCGCGATTTCGTCCTGCACGAACAGGTTGGCCCAGCGCAGGGTCCGGTTTTCGTCGAGCATGCTCAGCCAGGGGCTGCTGCGGATGCGGTCGCGGCTGATACGGTAGCCGCCGCCCCAGGCCAGGTTGTGGCGCTCGCCCATGCGCAGGTTGTGCTGGGCTTCGACATCGAGCGTTTCCAGGCGCTGGGTGCCGAGCGTCTGCTCGCGCCGCGCGTGGTCGAGGTAAGCCTGCAGGCGCAGCGTCGAGCCGCCGGCCAGGGTGCGCACCGAACGTGCCAGCAGGTTGGCGCCGCCGATTTTCGTGTCCTGCGCGCCGGCTTCGTCGAGCCGGCCGTCGTAGACGTCGCCGCTCAGGCTCAGGCTGCGGCCAGCGTCTTCCCAGTCGGCGCGGAAACCCGCCTGCTGGCGGCGCCAGCCGGTGCCGCTGACGCTGCGGTCCTCGCGGTCGATGTCGTCCTGGCGCACCACCTTGGCATACACGCGGTAATGGCCATCGTGCGCGAGTGCACCGCCATGGCGCACCGAGCCGCTGCCGCCGTCGGCGCCGCCGCGCAGCACCAGTTGGTTGCCCTGGGTGTCGCGCGCCGACTTGGTGATGATGTTGATGACCCCGTTGACGGCGTTCGCACCCCAGATGGTCGCGCCCGGACCGCTGATGACCTCGATGCGTTCGATGTCGGCCATGACCACGTCGTGGGTATCCCAGAACACGCCGGAAAACAGCGGAGAGTACACGCTGCGACCGTCGATCAGGACCAGCATCTTGTTGGCCAGCGTCGAGCCGAAGCCGCGCGCGCTGATCGCATAGTCATGGGCGTCGGCGCGCGCCACCTGCAGGTTCGGCGCCAGGCGCAATGCTTCGGGCAGGCTGGTGGCGCCGGAGCGGCGAATTTCGGCGCCGCCGATCACGAACACCGAGGCCGGCGCCTCCGACAGGCGCGTTTCCTGGCGCGCCACAGAGGTGACGACCACATCGGCCAATTGCTCGAGCGAATAGTCGGCCAGCGTCCCGCCCTCCTGGGCCTGAACGTTGGGGAACACCGTGAGCAATCCCGCGAAGGCGCAAGTCGGCAAGCACTTTTTTAACATATTTGCCATGGTAAAACATTTTCTGGCATGCACCAAGCGTGTGCAGTGCGTGTGTGCGCCCTGTTGCAGCCAGCCAGCACAGCAGGGAGTGTCGGGCCGCTGTTACAGGTCTGTTACAGCCATATAGGCAGCCTATACCTGTCATTACAAAGATAAATTG
>DAMABW010000504.1:0-3537 GCA_031999925.1 Massilia sp.
GTGGACACAGGTGCCTTGCGCGGCCCGGTCCACCCTACGAACAACAAACCGAAACGACAAAACAAAAACGGCGCACCGGATTGCTCGGGTGCGCCGTTTTCGTTCATGCAGGCCTTACGTTAAAACTCTTCCCACTCATCCCCAGCCGTGCTGGCCAGCTGCGCCTTGCGCACCGGCGCCGCAGGCTTGGCTACCGCGGCCTTCGCACGCGGCGCCGCCGGCGGCAGTGCCGCTTTCACCGCACGCGGCGCAGCCACCACAGGCGCCGCCACCTTCGCGGCAGGCGCCACCGCCTCGCCAGTCCTGAACACCGCCACCGCTTCCGCCAGCTTGGCCGCCTGCATGCGCATCGCATCGGCAGCGGCCGAGGTTTCCTCGACCAGGGCCGCGTTCTGCTGGGTCACCTGGTCCATCTGCACCACGGCGCCGTTGATCTGCTCGATGCCCGCGCTCTGCTCGCCGCTGGCGGCGCTGATCTCGCCCATGATGTCGGCCACGCGGCGGATGCTGTCCACGATCTCGCCCATGGTGCTGCCGGCTTCGCCCACCAGGCGGCTGCCTTCGCCGACCTTGCCGGTCGAGTCGTCGATCAGGAGCTTGATGTCTTTCGCCGCCGCCGCCGAGCGCTGGGCCAGGCTGCGCACTTCCGACGCCACGACCGCGAAGCCGCGCCCCTGTTCGCCGGCGCGCGCCGCTTCCACGGCCGCGTTCAGGGCCAGGATGTTGGTCTGGAAGGCGATGCCGTCGATGACGCCGATGATGTCGCCGATGCGTTTCGAGGCTTCGTTGATGGCGTCCATGGTGCCGACGACCTGCTTGACCATGGCACCGCCGCGTTCGGCGACGCTCGAGGCCACGCCGGCCAGCACATTCGCCTGGCGTGCGTTGTCGGCGTTCTGGCGCACGGTCGAGGTCAGTTCTTCCATCGACGACGCGGTTTCTTCCAGCGCGCTGGCCTGCTCTTCGGTGCGCGAGGACAGGTCCATGCTGCCGGCCGCCACCTGCGACGAGGCCGAGGCGATCAGTTCGGTGCCGCTGCGCACCGTCGAGACGGTCGCCAGCAGGCTGTCGTTCATCTTCTTCAGGGCCGCCAGCAGCAGGCCGAGTTCGTCCTTGCTGGTGACTTCGATGCGGCTGGTCAGGTCGCCCGCGGCCACGGTCTCGGCAATCGCCAGGGCGCGCGCCACCGGCGTCGTGATCGAGGCGGTGATGCGCCAGGCGATGACGGCGGCCAGCACCAGGATCACGGCGCTCAGGGCCAGCATCAGGCGCAGCGTGTTGTCGTAGGTGGCGTCGGCTTCCTGTGCGGCCTTGGCCGCCAGCCCCTTCTGCATGTCGATCTGGCCGTTCATGACCTTGCGGTACTCCGCCAGCATCGGGCGGTATTCCTTGACCAGGTAGCTCGATGCCTGCTCGATCTCGCCGGCGCCGATATGGCGCAGCAGGACGTCCTGGGCGGCGACGAACCTGGCGTTGTACTCCTGGCTCTGGCGCAGCAGGGCCTTGCCTTCTTCGCTGACGATGGTCGGCGCCAGCTTTTCGAAGGTGGCGGCGATGTTGGCGCGTGCCTTGTCGACGTCTGCGGCCTGCGCCTTGCGGTCGGCCGGGTCGGCGTTCAGCATCATGTTGCGCAGCGCGATCGAGACGTTGTTCACCTCGGTGAGCACGGCGTTCGAGGCCTCGATCTTCGGCATGTAGTTGTTGACGATGACGTCGGTGCCGCTCTTGATGCGGCCCAGCATGGCCGTGCCGAGCACGACGACGACGATGAGGAAGGCACACAGGAGGCCGAAGCCGGCGAAGAGCCGGGTCCTGACGCGCAGGTTTGCGAGATTCATGGGATTCGTCTTTCGGGTTGAGGTGACGCGGCAACGCATCCGCGCTTTGCCGTTATTTCCGATTTTCCTTAAAGCAATGAAGGATAACGGCGCGGATTGACTCAACTCAATGGCGAAGTACTAATTGGCGGCGAATTTTTTCGCAATGCTGCACATGCGCCACAGTGCGGGCGCATGCGTGGCCGGGTGCGCATGCACCCGGCATAAGAAGAGGGATTGGCGGGCTGGCCCGCCGCGCGGTCAAGCCTGACGCATCAAGCCGGCTGCATGCCGTCGATGATGCCGCCGCCCAGGCAGATGTCGCCGTCGTAGAGCACGGCCGACTGGCCCGGGGTCACGGCCCATTGCGGGTCCGTGAAATCCAGTGCAAAGCGGTCCATGCCGTCGGCGCGGACTTCGCAGGCCACGTCCTGCTGGCGGTAGCGCGTCTTGGCCGACAGCAGGCGCGGCTCCGGCGCCTCGCCGGCGACCCAGCTGGCCTGGCCGGCTTCGAGGCGGCTCGATAACAGCCACGGATGGTCATGGCCCTGCACGATGTACAGGGTGTTGTTGGCGATGTCCTTGCGCGCCACGAACCACGGCTCGCTCGTGCCGTCGGCATTCTTGTGCGACTTCAGGCCGCCGATGCCGATGCCCTTGCGCTGGCCGAGCGTGTAGAACGACAGGCCGATGTGCTCGCCCACGGTTTGTCCGTTGTCGAGCTTGATCGGGCCCGGCTTGTGCGACAGGTAGCGGTTCAAGAAGTCGCGGAACGGGCGCTCGCCGATGAAGCAGATGCCGGTCGAATCCTTCTTGGCCGCGTTCGGCAGTTGCAGTTTCTCGGCGATCTTGCGCACTTCGGTCTTCGGGATCTCGCCCAGCGGGAACAGCGACTTCGACAGCTGTGCCTGGTTCAGGCGGTGCAGGAAGTAGCTCTGGTCCTTGGTGTGATCGAAGGCCTTGAGCAGCTCGAACTTGCCGGCGGCGTTCTCGCGCACACGCGCATAGTGGCCGGTCGCGATCAAATCGGCGCCCAGTTTCATCGCGTGGTCGAGGAAGGCCTTGAACTTGATTTCGGCATTGCACAGCACGTCCGGGTTCGGCGTGCGGCCGGCCTGGTATTCGCGCAGGAATTCGGCGAACACGCGGTCCTTGTATTCGGCGGCGAAGTTGACGGCCTCGATGTCGACGCCGACCACGTCGGCCACGCTGGCCGCGTCGATCCAGTCCTGGCGCGTCGAGCAGTATTCGGAATCGTCGTCGTCTTCCCAGTTCTTCATGAACAGGCCGACCACGTCGTAGCCCTGTTCCTTCAACATCCACGCCGCGACCGAGGAGTCGACTCCGCCCGACATCCCGATCACGACTTTTTTCTTGCTCATTTTTTAAACCTGATTGGTGGTGGTAAGCCCACCCTCGAACACCGACGGGTGGGTGTGCAGCAGCGCCAGTTCGGTGCGCTTGCCGGCGAGGTAATCGTCCACGCATTGCAGCACGATGGGGCTGCGGTGGCGCTCGGCGCTGGCGGCGATTTCGTCGCGGGTCATCCACAAGGTGCGCAGGATGCCGTCGTCGAGCGGCTGGTCATACTGTTTCCCCGCTTTGCCGCAGAAGGTGAAGCGCAGGTAGGTGACGTCGGCGTTGCGCGACTTCGAATGGTAGCGCGACATGTATGCCGACCAGCGCTTCGGGAATGAACTCGTGCGCGGTTTCTTCCAGG